>JBBFLF010000016.1:0-13854 GCA_037481655.1 Desulfobaccales bacterium
CCCGCCACCATCCCCTCCACCAGTTCCCGGGGGGCGGTGGAGGCCAGAGGCAGGAGGAATTGGGTCTCAGGGATGAGCTGGTGCAGGCGGGTGGCGGTTTCCAGCAGGGTGGGGAGGTGGCGGCGGATCTCTCCCTCCCGGGAGCCGGGGACCAGGGCCACGGTCAGGGCGTCGGGGTCGAGGCCGAGGTTGTGGGCCAACTCCCGGCGGGGCGGCAGGGGAGGGAGGGTGTCCCGGAAGGGGTGGCCCACAAAGTCGGCGGCAATGCCGTATTGCCGGTAAAAATCGGCCTCAAAGGGGAAGATGACCGCCAGGCGGTCCACATAGCGGGCCAGGGCTCGCACCCGGTAGCGGCGCCAGGCCCAGACCTGGGGGCTGATGTAATACATCACCGGCAACCCCCGCCACTTGGCCAGCCGCATCACCAGGAAGTTGAAATCCGGAAAGTCCACCAGGATGCACAGGTCCGGCCGCTCCTGGCGAAACACCTGGTGCAAAAGCCGAAGCGCCGAGAACACCCGGGGCAGATGCCGGGCCACCTCCACAAAACCCACCACCGCCAGCTCCCGGGCGGGGACGAGGATTTTAACCCCCTGCGCCGCCAGCCTGTCCCCCCCGATCCCCACAAACCGGGCCCCAGGGAGCCTTCCCTTGATGGCCGCCACCAACCCCGCGGCATGCTCATCCCCCGACGCCTCCCCCGCGACGATGAGGATAGTGGGGTCTGGCTTTGAGGGGAGGGCCGGGGGAGCATTGCTCCCCCGCCCTCCCCTCAAACTCCCCTCCCCACCCCCTTTATGGGGTTGGGGGGAGGGAGTTTGAGGGAGGGGGGCAGGGGTCTTCGACCCCTGGCTCCCCTCCCTCAAAATGCCTCTTCTCACCCTCATACCTTGGCCTTTCGCATGGTGTGGGTGATGTCCAGGGCGAGTTTGAGGGCGAGGGTGGCCTCTTCGCCGCTGCAGGGGGGTGGGGTGTTTTCCTGGATGCAGCGGACGAAGGCGGCGATTTCTTTGAAGAGCACGTCTTCTTTCTCGTAGTGGCGGATGTCGAGGGCCACGCCGGGGATGAGGCCGGTGGCGCCGGGTTGGCGGCGGGCGTGGGTGAGTTCGCCGGCCTCGAAGTCCACGGCCAGGTAGGCGTCGGGTTGGAAGAGGCGGAAGCGGCGCATGCTTTTCAGGGACATGCGGGAGGCGGTGAGGTTGGCGATGGCGCCGTCGGCGAATTCCAGGCGGGCGTTGGCCAGGTCCACCCGGTCGGTGAGGACGGAGATCCCGGCGGCTCGGATTTCCGTCACCGGGGCCTTTACCAGGCTGAGGGTGTGGTCCAGGTCGTGGATCATCAGGTCCAGGATGACGTCCACGTCGGTGCCCCGTTCCTTGAAGAAGGCTAGGCGGTGGCTTTCGATGAACTTGGGCGTGGTGGCCAAATCTTTCAGCGCCTGCATGGCGGGGTGGAAGCGCTCCAGGTGGCCCACCATGAGGAGGCGGTTCTGTTGGCGGGCCAGCGCCACCAGCTCTTCGGCTTCGTGAAGGGCGGCGCAGATGGGCTTTTCCACCAGCACGTGCAATCCGGCGGCCAGGCAGTCTTTGACGATGCGGTAGTGCTCTTTGGTGGTGGCGGCCACGCTCACGGCCTCCACCTGAGGAAGAAGCTCCCGGTAGTCGGTGAAGGGCCGGCATTGCAAGGCGGCGGCCACCTGGGCGCTGCGCTCCGGCCGGATATCCGCCACCCCCACTAGCTCTACGTGGGGCAGGGCGGCGAATTTTTCCGCGTGAAACCGTCCCAGATATCCCACCCCGATAACCCCGGCCCGGAGTTTGTCCGTCATTGCCACTCCCTCTTGGAAATTTGCTTATTCTACCGGAAAAAGGGGTTCTGGAGCAATGGCCGCGGGGAAGGTTTGACAAGCCGGCGCGACTTGGATAAAGATGGAAAGTTACAGCGCAGGGAACAGCCCGGTAAGAGGGCCGTGGCCCTGCCTCCCGACCCGGAGAAATCCCGCCGCGAAGGAGACGGTGATGGTGGAAAAGGCGAATTGGATCTGGCTGGACGGCGACTTCATCCCCTGGGACCAGGCCCAGGTGCACATCCTCACCCACACCCTGCATTATGGGCTCGGAGTCTTTGAAGGCATCCGGGCCTATCACTGCGCCGACGGCAGGACCGCCATTTTCCGCTTGCCCGAGCACATCCGGCGTCTGTTTGACTCGGCCCATATCCTGCAAATGGCCATCCCGTACTCCCAGGAGGAGATCTGCGAGGTCTGCCGGGAGCTCTTGCGCCGCAACGGCCAGAAAGAGGCTTATCTCCGGCCCCTGGTGTTTCTGGGGGAAGGGGTGATGGGGCTCAATCCCCAGGGCAGTCCGGTGCGGGTAGCCGTGGTGAGCTGGGTCTGGGGGGCCTACCTAGGGGAGGAAGGCCTGAAAAACGGCATCCGGGTGAAGACCTCCTCTTTCACCCGCCACCACGTCAATGTCATGATGACCAAGGCCAAGGCGGTGGGCAACTATGTCAATTCCATCCTGGCCAAACGGGAGGCCATCCAGGCGGGGTATGACGAGGCTCTGCTCCTGGATACGGAAGGCTACCTGGCGGAGGGCACCGGGGAGAACATCTTCCTGGTGAAGGACGGGGTGCTGAAAACCCCGCCCTTGGGGGCCATTCTCCCGGGCATCACCCGGGCTTCGGTCCTCAGCCTGGCCGCCGACTTAGGGATCCCCACCCAGGAGGTGCGCTTCACCCGGGATGAATTTTACCTGGCGGATGAAGCCTTCCTCACCGGCACCGCAGCGGAGATCACGCCCGTCAGGGAGGCGGACAACCGCACCATCGGCGCCGGCCGCCCCGGGCCCGTTACCCGCAAGCTCCAGGAGGCCTTCTTCGCAGTGGTCAAAGGCCAGGATCCCCGCTATCAGCACTGGCTGAGCTATATCTGAGGCTGCCTTCCCCCTGAATTCCTCCCGGACCCTGCCGAGATCCTGCAAGGGCAGAGTCCGGGAGGGCACCTGCCCTGCCTTTGACGCCGCCCCTCGCCGGAGAGCACTCCTGCCGCTACCCCGTTCATAAATCCCCTCAAGGGATAATCCCTCGCAGCCGATAAGTAAAGGTGAGAGCATCCCATGACATGAGCACGACAGTTCGGATGGAGCCTTCTTCTCTTCCCCTACCGCAGAAGATATTGGATCGGGATCTTAGGGTCCGCAAACGCCCGGTGCAGGAAGACCACGCGTACATCCCCTTGCCGCTGGAAGCCTTGCTGGAGGGGGAACGCCTCACCTTCCCCTTATTTCTCAAAGTCACCCAGGGCGCCAGCTCGGGGGTCAATTATCGCCTCTGCCTGGAAGAGGGGGAGGAACTCTGCCTCCCTTGGCGGCAAAAGCTGCAAGCCCTGGGGGTGGAGCGGGTCTATGTCCGGGAAACCTCCCTCCCCCAGGTGGTGGCCTATCTGAACAATCATCTCCTGGTGCAGGCCACGGGGGATGATCTTTCGCCTCAGAATCTCGTCATTTTGCGGGAACACCTCCATTTCTCCCTGCGCCTGGCCCTCCGATCGCCGCAATTGGCCCAGGTGGCGACACCGGCCAAACAGACCCTTGATCTCCTCATCACGGCCCTGAAACGGGATGCCGTGCCCTGGAAGGCGATCTGGGACCTGCTCTATCAGGACTACACCTTGTATACGCACTCGGTGAACGTGGCGGTCCTGGGGGTGTCTTTCATGGCTTTTCTGCGGGTGCCCCGGAACGACTGCCTCACCTTAGGACTGGCCGGCCTTTTGCATGATGTGGGCTTGACGCGCATCAGTTCGGACATCCTCCAGAAGCCCGAACCGCTGAGCCCTGAGGAGTGGGAGATCATCAAAAAACATCCCTGTCTCGGTTATCGCCTCCTCAAAGGGAATGCCTCTCTGCCCCTGGGCACCCTGCGGCTGGTGCTGGAGCATCACGAACTGGCGGACGGCTCCGGCTATCCCCAGGGACTGCCTCTGGGGAAACAGCACCCCTTAACCCGTTACCTCTCTCTCCTGGAGGCCTATGACGGCATGACGTTGTTTCGGCCCTATCGGCCCCGGATGACCCCCTTTGCCGCCCTCAATGCCTTGCGGGAACAGCGGGGGAAACACGGGTCGGCCTATGACATCCAGGTCTTGAAAAAATTCATCGAACTTTTGGCCGTGAGCTGACAGAAGGGCCCAACTGCCGGACCGGGGGCAGGAAGGGAGGGGTGAAGCTGAAAGGAAAGGGGTGGGGTTGAAAGGAAAGGCGGGGGCAGGAAGAGAAAAAATCCAGAAGGTAAACTTAGTATGGGATGATGGCGCCCCTCTGCATCGGATCGGGTGGGGAAGCAAGGTCCGGTGGGGCCGGGAGGAAAGGAGATTCAGGGGGAGAAGGGGGGGAGGAGAGGAGGGGGAGCGACCGCGCTCAAGGGGCAGCACGGGTCACCAGGAGCCCCACGGGATGCCCCGGCAAAGCAGTGGGGGTTAACGTGGCCGGGCCCAAGGGAAATGAAAGGGCCCTCGGGTCACCGGCATGCCTGGCGAGGTCCGGCTTAACAGCCCCCCAGCTCCTTGCAGTACTGCATCAGGATGTCCGTCTCCGTCACCAGCCCGATGAGGCGGTCCCCTTCCACCACCGGCAGACAGCCGATCTTGTGGTCCACCATCATCTTCACCGCGGTCTTCAGGTCCGTGTCCGGGCTCACGGTGATGACCTTGGTGACCATGACGTCCTTGATGCGCAGGCTCTTCATGAGCTCCCGGGTGGCTTTGGTCTCATAGCCCAGGGCCTGGGCCAGGGAGGAGCGGAACAGGTCCCTCTCCGAGATGATCCCCACCAGACGGGCGCCGTCCACCACCGGCAAATGGCGGATGCGCCCCAGGCGCATGATGTCGTTGGCCAGGCTCAGCTCATCATTGACGTCGAGGGTGGCCACTTCCTTCACCATGATGTCCCGCACCTTCATCTGACCCTCCGAGTGGCTGGGGGCCGGGCTCGGCGGTCGGAGCCTCCGGTCCCCATTGCCGTGCACTGATCCAGGGTCGTCCGCCTGGCCCCCGGGGAGCCGGAGCCCTCATGCTCCCGGGCAGGGCAGGTGGGGTTCAGGCCCCGGCCCGCTTCAGGGAGGTGAGCCACTCCCGGGCCCGGTCGCTCAGCTCCCTCAGATACCCCAGGGCGGTGACCGCCGCCTCCGGGGAGAGATACCCCAAGCCGCAGGACGGCGTCACCAGGGCCTGGGAGAGAACCTGGGCCGGCTCCAGGCCCAGGGCCGCCAGCCGCTGCACCTGTCCGGTGAAGCGCTCCCACAGGCCGGCGGCGGTCTCCTGGGCCAGCTCCTCGCCGGTGGGCACCGCCCCCCAGGCCAGCCAGCCGCCCCGCTCCAGAAACTGGCGCAGAGGCTTGTCATACAGCGCCAGGCTGTCGAAATAGCCGTAGGCATCGAAACTGAGAATGTCGAAGGGCAGGGAGAGGATCAGGGACCAGTCGGTGTTGCCGCAGCAATGCACCCCCAAGCGCACCGGTCCGGACTGGCGGGTGGCCTCCAGGGTGTCGCTGAGGAGGCGGGCCACCTCCTCCCGGGACACCGGAAAGAAGGCGGAGCCGAAGCCGGTGAGGATGGGCTCATCAAAAAAGACCACCGCCTCGGCCCCCAGGGAGCGGAAGCGCTCCGCCTGCCAGGCCGCCTTTTTCGCCAGCCCCAGGGCCACCGCCTGGGTGAATTCGCTGTCGTAGAGGATGGGCTTGTCCTGCTCGTCCTTGACCATGCCCGCAAAGGTCACCGGTCCCACCACCTGGCCTTTGAGCCCCAGGGGAGGGGACGGCAAGGCGGCCACCGCCCGGGTGAGGGCAAAAAAGCCGGCGGCCTCCTCCGGCGCCAGGGCAAAGGGCTCGAGGGAGTCCTGCCAGACCAGTTCGTAAAATTCCGCCAGGGCCATCTCCCGGGAGAGCCCGGGGTCCAGGCGCACCTGCCGGGCTTCCGGGTCGGCCACCAGGCCCGGCAGGCCCCGGGCCCCCTGGGGCACCATGTCTTCAGCATAGCCCCGGCGCACCATCTGAGGCCAGAAAGGGACCTCGGGGAGATGCTCCAGAATCAGGGCGGCGGTGGCTTCAGGGTCGGTAAAGGGCACCGAGCCGATGCCGGTGGCCGCCAAGGGTGGCACCAGGGACATACCTTCCTCCCTCCGAAAACGGCACCGGCCCCGGGCAGCCGCCGGTCCCGGCGCCTCAAGTAAAAGGAATTATAATCCAACTTGCCCCCTGAGAAAAGCCCAAAGCCGCCAAGGTTCGACCCAATGCAGGGGCATCCAGGCCACCCGGAGGCTTTTACAAAATTCTAGTTGCAGCGCCGGCGGTTTTTGGGCAGAATGCGAAGGAACAGGGGGAGAAGGGCATGCCGACGGACGCCGCGCCTGGGGGAGGCCCAAACGGGTGGGGAGGCTACAAAGGGCTGGCGGTGGGGGCCATCCTCTGCCTGGTGGCCGTCATCGGGGTGGCCCTCTTCAGCCGGCAGGGCGTATGGGAAATCAGCCGCCTGCGCCAGGAGTTGCAGCGCTTGGAGTGGGAAAACGCCCGCCTGGCCCAGGAGAACCGCCGCCTGGCCCTCACCATCGAGCGCCTGCATCACGATCCGGTCATGATCCAGGACCAGATCCGGCGGGAACTGAACTTCCTCCGCAAAAATGAGCTGATCCTGCATCTGCCGGAGGACCAGGCCCCTGTGGCCCTGCCGCCGGAGCGGCAGAAGCCGCCGCCCTCCCCGCGAGGGGAGGCGAAGGGCCGTTCCCGGGCCGGTCACTCCCCGGCGTCCTCCCGACCCTGACATGCTTCGGCGGCAGCGCCCGCCGGCCTGCGGACACGTGGCTGCCTGAGGTTCCGGTCCGGGTCAGGCGCGACTCCCCGCCCCGGGGCGCCGGGCCAAGGTATGCGTATCACTTTGATAATATTGAGGTTTTATCCATGTATTCCACCGCGGATTTCAAAAAGGGCCTGAAGATCGAGCTGGACGGTCAGCCCTATGTCATCATCGACTTCCTGCATGTCAAGCCGGGCAAGGGCGGGGCCTTTGTGCGCACCAAGCTGAAAAACCTGGTGACCGGGCGGGTGCTGGATCAGACCTTCCGGTCCGGGGAGCGGGTCAAGAAGCCGGACCTGGAGGAGCGGGAGATGCAGTTCCTCTATCGGGACGGCGAAGACTTTGTCATGATGGACAACGACACCTACGAGCAGCTCACCCTCACCCCGGAGCAGATGGGGGAGGCGGCGCTGTTCCTGCCGGAAAACCTCACCGTCAAGGTGCTCTTCTTCAACAAACAGCCGGTGGCGGTGGAGCTGCCCTTGGCGGTGGAGCTCACCGTCACCGAGACCGAGCCAGGGGTCAGGGGGGATACCGCCAGCGGCGGCAGCAAGCCCGCCACCCTGGAGACCGGCGCGGTCATCCAGGTGCCCCTGTTCATCAACGTGGGGGACCGGGTGCGGGTGGACACCCGCACCGGCACCTACCTGGAGCGGGCCAAGTAATCCTTCCGCCTCACACCAGCTTGACCAGGACCACCTGCCGCTTCACCCCGAAGCGCCGGGCCTTCCGGTCGCTGTCCAGGAAGACGTCCACCTTCTTGCGCATGCGGGAGGCCATGCGGTCCTGGTATTCATAGACCCCCAGCCCGTGGAGCAGCACCCGGTCGCCGAAGGCCAGATTGAGGGTGCGCTCCACATCCCGGCTCACCGCCACCATGCCCTCCTTGACCTTCCGGCCGGAGGCCGTGATCCCGTGAGGGGAGGCGCCGCCGTTGTAGGAATAGGCGGTGACCGTCACGATGGCCATGCTGACGCTGAGGGTGGGTCGAGGGGTGAGGAACATCCCCACGGTCACGAGGCACAGGATCGCCATTTTTTTCATGATCGCCTCTCTTGTCGCTGCTGGATGCCGGCAGGATGGGGGACGCGGCGGGCATGACTGCCGGGGAGCCTCGGGCCTCCTGGCCCTGGTTGGCAGCCGGGTATTGGGCTCCCGCAAGGTGCAGTCCGGGTCCCCTCCCGGTGCATATCTGGGTTCGGGAGAAGGAGAGGGGTGGGGACCCGGCCTCAGCCGGCTGTCACCGCCATCCCGTGGGAATTGAAGGTTCGAATGTCTGTTGGTGGATGTTTGATGGCTCTGATTAGTAAACCACGGCGGCGAGGCTGTCAAGAAATTTTTTTCGAAAAATTTATAACTAATTGTATACATTATGAAAATAAATTTATCTCAATCGTGCCTAAATTAACAAGGGCTGGCAAGCCTGGGGAAAAGGACGAAACTGGTGCCGAAGTGGAATAAAGTATTTAAAAGAAGCCAGAAAAATCCAATTTAGTGGGAGAAAAAATGGCATAAATATATTTTTTTATAAAAAATTCCATGGGAAAATGAAATAAATATATATTTCAGTAGGAATACATAAAAATATTATAGAAAACAGCCTGGAATGAAGGCAAAAGTGGGATAAATATACCATTTATGTCTAATTTCAGCTCTGGTTTAGGCGAGCAAGTGGAAAAATCAGGCCCAGACAGCTGAAGGGGTGGGGCAGAGATCGGCGAAGCGGCCCGCTTCTGACCTCAGCGGGCGCCAGGAAAAAAATACTTGTAATTTTGGCGAATTAGCCGCCGAATCCTCCCGGCGGTGGCAAAGCAGAAGCCCCTCGAGGAGCCTGAAAAGAAAAAAGTGGGAGATTTTGACGCCAAAAGGCGAGCCCAGGGTCGATCAAGCCCAAGGCAGCAAAAAGGGGCGGGGCCAGCCGCCCTGGGCCAGCCCCGCCCCCACCAAGCCCGCGCCCCGGCGGGCCACCTTTACACTCCTCAGGTGCCGCCGAAGCCGATGCTTACCTGGCCGCCCTCCACCAGCACCGGCACCTTGCGCACCCCCTGGCTGAGACGCAGCATCTCCTCCAGATACCGGGGTTCTTCCTTGACATCCCGATAATCCACCGTGTACCCCTCCTGGCTCTTGGCCTCCCGGGCCTTGGTGGTGAAGGGTCAGGTGGCCTTGCCGTAGATTACGATCTCCTTGGCCATGTCATCCTCCGCCGCCGCCCACGAAGTAGGTCCTCAGGTAGAGAAAATCCACCAGATTGAGGATGAGGAGCGGCTCTTCGCTGATGGTGTATTGCACCCCCTCAAACCGGGGGCTCACTTTCGCTTTGATGTGGGTCATGACCGTGTCCGGGGCCTTGGGATCCCGGGGCACGATCTGGCGGACAAACTCCTGGAGGAGAGGGGCGTAGCGCAAGGCCAGGCTCTGGCACTCTTTGCGCAGCTCCACCCGGATGGGTTTGAGGGCGTCGTCAAAGAAATCCCCGATGTCATCAAACTGCTGCCGGATCTTGGCAAAGCTCCAGGTGCGCATCTCCCGGTACTTGGCCGCCTGGGCACTGGTGAGCCGGTTGAAGGACAGATCCAGCAAGGTGATGTTGGGGGTGCCGGCCGCGCTCCCCGGCAGGTGCACCACGTTCACCTCCACCTCCGGGTAAGACGGATGGGTGAGGGTGAAGGCCCGGCTGGCCCGCACCCCGGGGCGGTCATAGTCCTTGGCGGCGGCCACCCGCCAGCCGCTTTTCTCCAAATATTGCCACACCGCCTGCCCCTGAGGCGCCAGGCGCCGCAACTCGGCAAAATCCCCCCGGGCCCACTCCCGGGGACTCTCGCGATAAGCTGAGGGCGGGGGCGGCGCCTGCCATTGCCCGCCCCGTGCCGGCTCTTCCTCCAGCTCTTCCGGCTCCTCCGGCAGCGGCACCATCTGAGCCCGGTGGGGGGCCGGCGGCGGCGGGGGCACCAGGGGGGCCGAGCGGGCGGCGGGAGGAGAGGCGGGCGCCCCGGACGGCCGGAGGCCCACCACAAAGAGCGTCGCCTGGCCGCTCCCGGGCCGGGATTGCCGCCACCAGGTATAGGGCTGGCCCGGCACCAGCTCCAGGGTGATGGTGACCCCCGAGCCGCCGGGGCCCACCTGGGTCAGGGCCCGGGAGACCAGCACCTCATCGCCGGCCAGGGTGGCGGGCAGGCGCCCGGCCCTCACCTGGGGGAATTCCACCACCAGCCGGGGCCGGCCACCCTGGTCCACCGGGGTGATGCGGGGAGCCGCCGGGCGGTTCAAGACCACGGTGAGGAGGGTCTGGCCTCCCACCCGACTGAGCCCCACCTGGCGCACCTCCACTGCCTCCCGGGCCGGCGCCGCCAGCCCCGGGACAGGCTGGCCCAGGAGCCCCGCCAGGGCCACTGCCACTATGCCCAGAAGCCACTGACGCCTCATCCGGCACCTCCTGTCATCTTCTGGAAAGTGAGGCAGTGCTCCACCGGGCAACTGGGATGCCAGGAGCCGCTCATATCCAGGTTGAGGCGGCGGCCTCCTTCGCTCGGGGTGGCGATGATGATCCCCCCCTCCCGGGTATAGAGCCAGATCTGGCCCTTTTCCACCCGCCACTTGAACCTCAGGGAGACCTCCTCCCATTTCCAGGAGCCCTCGCCGTCTTCCTTCAGGACCAGCTCCACATGCCCTTTGCCGCCGTAAGGCTCTTCGGAGCGGTAGGTCCCGGCAAAGGGGGCCCGGGCTTCCCCGCAGGCCAGCCCCAGCAAAGATACCAAGGCCCAGAGCACGATGGCCCGGGGCATCCTCAGGTAGGTCATATCTCTCGTTCCCGCCAGATAAAGCCGCCCCGGTCCAGGACCAGGAAGCGGTCATAAAGATAGATCTGTCCGGCCATGAGGAGCATGCCGGCGTTTTTGGTCACTTTCCACCAGTTGACCGGCTCCCCCGCCTCCCCCACACAGCCGCAGTTGATGGGGAGACCGGTAAGGATGGCATTCACCAGGCCGATGATGAAGATGAGATTCATGCCGCCGATGATGGTGGCCGCCGCCCGGGTGCGGATCCCCAGAATGAGGAAGAGCCCGCACACCAGCTCCGCCCAGGGGAGAAACAGGGCCCACAGATTCACCCCCCAGGGCGGCATGAGGCCATATTCCACCACGTTCAGGGCAAAGACCCCGGGGCGCATGATCTTGCTTAAGGCGAACTGGATGAAGATCACTCCCAGAACCAGGCGGCCGGCCATGGCCAGATGCGGACTGCGCCTGACCGGCGGGATGAGAAGCAGAGCCAGAAAGCCCACCGGCAGCCACTCGATGAGCCCGGGAATCCCCAGGGGCATGGCCGGGGGCGGCGCCGCGGTCTTCTCCACCACCGGGAAGAGCTTCTCCCAGGCGGCGTAATGCCCCCCCAACACCATCACCTGGCCGTGGTCCTTCTCTGAGAGCAGGTGCGCCAGCTCATAGTCGAACCGGCGGCTGAAGCCCCCGCCGTAAACGATGATGGGTTTGTCCTGCCAGCCCATCTGCTCCACGATAAAGCGGAACATGGGATACTGCAGGTCAAAATACAGGAGGGGCAGATTCAAGGCCCCCTGGATGTGGCGCTGCTCGTAAAAATTGGCCTTGCGAGCGTCCACAAAGACCGCTGCCTGCCGCCGGTAGAGCTCCAGGGCCCGGGTGGGGCTGATTTCTTTGACGTTCAGCTTTTCCCCCCAGCCGTGCACCAGGGGAATCTGGTTGTCGTTGTAGAGATTGAAGACCAAAGCCAGCACCAGGCTCAGCCCCAGCAGGAGGAGATAGTCGAACCAGGAGATCTGCCGGAGCTTCGCCTGATGCACCACCTCCCGCTCCAGGCGGCCGTCCCCCTGCACCAGCCAGTGGCTGAGCTGCTGGATGATGTGCCGGGCCAGCTTGGGGTTGTGATCCAGGACGTGGTCGAACTCCTCCTTGGAGATCTCCAGGAGCACTGCGTCCTCCCGGGCGGCCACCGAGGCGGTGCGGGGCTGACCGGTGACCAGGGCCACCTCCCCGAAGTAATCCCCGGGGCCCAGCTCCGTGAGGCGGGTGCGGATGCCGTCTCGGGTCTCCCGGAAGACCTCCAGGCGGCCGCTGATGACCACATAAAAGCACTGGGGCGGATCCCCCTGCTTGACCACCAGGCTTCCTGCCGGCACGCGCACTTCGCGGCCCACGTTTTCCAGCTTCAGCCCGTCGGCCCAGGTCAGGGGCCGGGAATCCATGGCCTCGGTCATGCGCGCCTCAGGTGGGGGGAAAAGGGGAGAGGCGAATCCCCCCTTTGCTTCCTCCTCTTCATACCACACTGGGGGCTGGAAGTGAACCGTTCCGGCCCCCCGGAGAGCGAGTCTGCGGGGAAAAGAAAAAGTTTCGGCTTCTGTGAGAGCTTTTTCTCAAATTGAGAACAAAATTTCCTCCTGGTGGAGCTTTCTCTCAGGGGGAGAAAAGCTTGAGACTTACCGGGAGACGGGCAGGCGGGTAGGTAGAATTAACAAGTAATTTCAAATAGTTATAATTGCTGAAGGGCGGTGGAATTGGCAAGCCCCTTGCATACCAGAGGAACGGCTAACATCACTGCAAGCGAGGAAGCGAGGGTATCGACGCCATGCGAGAGCACAGCACCACCCTGACCTGGGTGCCGGGAAAGTGGCGCACTCCGGAGGAGCGTTTACAGGCCCTGGATCAGATTCTCAAAATTCTGGTGCCGGGGTTTTTGTTGGTCTGCTTCCTGGCCGCCCTGAAGCTGGGCTCTTTTGACGGCTATGTGATGCTGCTGAGCAGCCATGTGTTTGCCTCGCCCCTGTTGATCCTGGGGGCGGGGTTCACCTTTCTCGTCTTAGGCTTCCAGATGGTGCGCACCTGGTTCTGGTGGCGCTACCGGCCCTACCCCGTGCCGGCGGGCGAGCTGCCGCCGGTGACGGTCATCATCCCGGCCTACAACGAAGGAGCCATGGTGGAGAAGGCCATCTACTCCGCCGCGGCCTCGGATTACCCCGAAGGCAAGCTGGAAATCATCGTGGTGGACGACGGCTCCAAGGACGACACCTGGTTCTACATTGACCGGGCTCAAAGGCGCTATCCGGAGCTCATCCGGGCGGTGCGCTTCGCCAAAAACCGGGGCAAGAAAGAGGGCCTGGCCGCCGGCTTCACCCTGGGCAAAGGGGAGTTCTTTGTCACCATCGACTCCGACAGCGTCATCGAGCCGGACACGGTGAAGCAGATCATCGCCCCCATGCTCCATGACCCCCGGGTGGGCGCGGTGGCGGGCAACGTCAAGGTTTACAACCGCTTCCGCAGCCTCCTGGCCCGCATGCTGGCGGTGCGCTTTGTGCTGGCCTTCGATTTCCTCCGGGCCTCTCAGTCCATGTATGGCTTTGTGGCCTGCACCCCCGGGGCCCTGTCCGCTTACCGCAAAAGCGCCGTCCTGCCCATCCTGGAGGCCTGGCGCCGGCAGACCTTCCTGGGCGTCCCGGCCACCATCGGCGAGGACCGGGCCCTCACCAACTTCGTGCTGCGCCAAGGGTTCACTTCCGTCTATCAGCGCAGCGCCATCGTGCACACGGTGGTGCCGGAGACCTACCGGGGCCTGTGCAAGATGTTCCTGCGCTGGGACCGCTCCAACTTCCGGGAGTCCTGGGTGCAGCTCACTTACATGTTCACCCGCTACCGGGAGCGGGACCGCTTCTGGCCCATCGTGGACTTCTTCATCACCCAGATTGAGTTTCCGTTGACCTATCTCTTTCTGGGACTGCTGTTTATGTCCTTCTACCTCTACCCCATCGTCATGGTGAAATTCTTCGCCGGTCTGGGCGTCATGACCCTCATCTACATGTATTACTACTACGCCCAGGAACGGGACTGGGAATTTATCTACGGCATCCTCTATTCCTACTTTGCCTTCTTCGCCCTCAACTGGGTGCAACCTTACGCCTTTCTCACCATCCGCAATTCCCGCTGGCTTACGCGCTAGCGAGATGGCCATATAACTTGTGAGGGAGGGGGCTAA
>JBBFLF010000016.1:13954-59847 GCA_037481655.1 Desulfobaccales bacterium
TACCCCCTCCCTCACGCTCCCACCCCCAATCCCATAAAGGGGGTGGGGAGGGGAGGGTGGGGGAGCCACTGCTCCCCCGGCCCTCCCCTCAGATGTTCTTCTTTTGCCGTTTTCGCCCCCAACTGGGTGCAACCATACGCCTTCCTCACCATCCGCAATTTCCGCTGGCTTACGCGCTAGCGAGATGGCCATATAACTTGTGAGGGAGGGGGCTAAGGGTCGCGGACCCTTACCCCCTCCCTCACGCTCCCACCCCCAATCCCATAAAGGGGGTGGGGAGGGGAGTGTGAGGGGAGGCGGGGGAGCCACTGCTCCCCCAGCCCTCCCCTCACTTAAAATCTCCCGCCCAGAGGCCCGGCGTAGCCTGTGAGTTCCACGTAGCCCCGGCCCGTGACCGGCGCGTCCTGCAGGCGCCCTGTCACCTTCACCTGGCCCTCCCAGTAAGTGATGCGGGTGCTGCCGGTAGTCCGGAGTTCCTGGTCCGGCAGGGTAGGGGTGAGGCTGAGCTCATAACCCAAAGCAGGCAGGCGGATCTCCCAAGCCGCGGGGTAGCGGGCGCCACTTTGGGCCGAGCGCCAGTGTCCGGTGACCGTGATCCGGAAATCGTCCCGGGTGAGGTGCCGGGTGCGGCCCTGGGGATCGACATAAGTGCCCGAAGAAGCGGCGTCCACCCCGCCGTCGGTGAGGCGCAGGTGATAAAGCATGATCTCCGCGCCGTCCTCCAGCTGCAGGGCGAACCAGTCCCAGCCGGCCTGGTTCGGGGCGAGCTGGCTGCTGGAGAACTCCCGGTCCATCCAGCTTTCGCCGCTGACGCTGAAGCGCCGGCCGTTGACGGTCACGCTCCCCCGGGTAGCCAGCCGGGTGAGGGAGTAATACAGGGAGGCGTGGTCGGTGCCCGCGGCTTTGCGGCTGAAGCCCCCATCGCCATGAAAGACCGGCGGCTTGACCGGGGTCAGGGTCAGGTCCAGGGCCAGCCCTTCATCCCGGGCGGTGAGGCGGATGTCCTCTCCCTGGGCCGTGGCCTGCCAGTCGTCCACCCAGACATGCAGCCGGTCGGTGGCGGCCCCGGCCAGCCCCAAGGCCCCCCGCTGGGCCCGCTCCCGGAAGTAAAACCGCCGGCCAGGCCCGTCCGTGAGGGCGAGGTGAGCAAAATACACTGTATCTGCCGCCCAAGCCGAGGCGCGGCGGGGAGGGCTGGGGGTAAGGGCCACCCGAAAGAAAGTGACCTGGTAGCCGAAAAGCTCCCCTTGGTCGCTCACCAGATGCCCGGTATAATACCACCACTCGGTGCGATAGCCCGGGTGGGCGCCGTGATCCCGGGGGAACTGCCACTGGTAGCCGGGCCGGGCGGTTAGAAAGCCCGTGGGTTCCGGCCCGGCCCAGGCGGGCCCTGGTAACAGGCAGAACATCAGCCAGAAGAGAAGGCAAGGGGGGCGCCAGCGGCGGGGCAGGAAGCGCGTCATGCTTCATCCTACCCGCTGGGCCTGGGTTTGCCAAGGAGGATCAGATGGCAGAGATCAAGGTGGAGCGCCGGCCCAGTGAAGCCCGGCTCAAGGAGCTGGGAGTGCGGCAATGGCCCATCTGGACCAAGGAGGTGTCAGAATTTCCCTGGACCTATGACACCCAGGAGGTCTGCTACTTTCTGGAAGGGGAGGTGGAGGTGATTCCCGAGGGCGGGGACCCGGTGAAAATGGGGGAAGGCGATCTGGTCACCTTTCCCGCCGGCATGTCCTGCACCTGGAAGGTGACGAAACCGGTGCGCAAGCACTACCATCTGGACTGAGAGGGCGCGTGGGGCTCCACGCGGTCTTCATCCCTCCACGCCTTCATAAATGTAGGCCCAAGTGGCTTGGCCCGCCACGGTCACCGGGATGAGGATGCGGCGGTAGTCCTCGCCCTCAAAGTCGTCCAGGTCAGGAAATTTGTCCGGCAGGGAGGGGGAGACGAAGAGCCAGGCCTGGTGTTCCTTGCCGCCCCGGGGGTCATAAGTGAAGGCCTTGAAGCCCTTGACGATGCGCATGTGGCCGAAGATACTGCAGCGGTACCAGAACCCGCCCAGCCGGGCCAGGATGAAGTTGTTGGCGCCGCCGGGGGCCAGGCTGCCGTAGACGATGAGGCGCTCTTCCGGACGGTCGCCGAGATAGGGGAGAAGGTCAGCGGTCATAGGGACGGCGGTGCGGGCCACTTGTTCTCTCCTTCACAAAGCCCGTAGCACGAATCTCGCCTGTCTGCCATCGGGAAAAACCTGATTTTGCAGCCGGGAAGCCACCATAAAGATGACCCGAATTTCTGAAAATGCAGCCCGACATGCCTGAGCCGGTTACTCCTTCCCCTCCTTCCTGCCAGGGTAGTTGCCGTGCCTGACGCCTGAAAACCACAAGGGGGGGAAAAATGCCTCTGCCTCCCCCCTTCCTTCCTCCCTTATTGGCAAGTGGCCGGATGGTCCCTCCTGAATACTTCCTCGGCATCTTTTCTGAGTGAAACACCTGGGGGAGATCAATCCGGCGCTCGGCCCCAAGCTCCCTGGAGGTTACTTTTTCCCCGCCAAATAGCGGGCTAGCCCGGCGGCCAAGGGAACCGGCTCCAGGCCGAAGTCCCGGTAAAAGGCGGTGGGGTCGCAAGTGCTCCCCTCGAGAAGCATGCGCAACTGACCGGGGGTCAAGGGGAACCAGGCAAACCGGCCGCAGACCCGGGCTGCGGCCCGCATGCACCACACCGGCTGGTGCACCTTGATGACCCGGCGGCCCATGACCCGGGCGAGGGTGTCGATGAGGTCCCGGAAGGCGATGGGCTCCGGCCCCCCCACCTCGTAGGTCTTATTCTCCGTGTGGGGCAGCTCCAGGGCCAGGGCAAAGGCTTCCGCCACCTGCCACACCGGCACCGGCTGGAGCTTGTAGAGGCCATCCCCGATGATGGGAAAAAAATGCAGCCGCTGGATGTGGCGAGCGAAGAGGTTGAGGGATTGATCGCCGGGGCCGTAGATCACCGAGGGCCGGAAAATGGTGTAAGTGAGGCCTGAAGCCTTGACGATCTCTTCGGCCTGCCAGTTGGTGACGTGGTAGGGGTCCGCGGGTTCCGGCCGGGCCCCCAGGGCGCTCATGTGCAGGAAGCGGCGCACTCCGGCCTTCTTGGCCGCCTCCACCACGTTGCGGGTGGCCTCCACATGCACCCGCTCGAAGGTCACCCCCCGGCCGGGAAATTCCCGGATGATGCCGATGAGGTGGATGGCGGCGTCGCAGCCCAAAAGCCCCCGCTCCAGGACCTCGGGGTGCAGGCAGTCGCCGGTAATGATCTCCACCCGCTCCCGTTCCCGGAGCTTCTTTTCCGAGCCCGGCCGGATGAGGGCGCGCACCGCGTGGCCCCGCGTGAGCAACTCCGCCACCACCTCATTGCCCACAAAGCCGCTGGCACCGGTCACAAAGACCCGCATAAGCGCTCCTTGGGTGGGTTATGTGGGGGGAAGGCCGGACTACTGCAACTTCCTCGCCTCCCTCCAAGCCCAACACCCCACCCGCTACACTTCCAGGACCACCATGGCCACGGCGTGGCCGTCTTCGTCCGTGAGGCTGACGTGCATCCGGGTGATGCCGTGGGCCCGGCAGAGCTCCGCCGCCCGGCCGCTGACGTACAGTTCCGGTTTGCCCATCTGATCCGGGAGCACCTCCACCTCCCGCCAGCGGATGCCGCCGGCCCGCAGGCCCACCCCCAGGGCTTTGGAGAAGGCCTCCTTGGCGGCGAAGCGCTGGGCCAACTGGTAAACGCCCTGGCGGTGGCGGGTGCGGCAGTAGGCGATCTCCCGCGCCGTGAAGACGCGCTGCAAAAAGCGGTCGCCGAAGCGCTCCAGCACACGGGCCAGGCGGGCCACCCGGATGAGATCCACGCCGATGCCGTAAATCATGGCGTCGTAATTCACGGGAATCCAGAGGGGGCTTCAGTGAGCCCCTTCTGTTCCTTCACTTTCCCTTTCCTTTGGGGGTGGGGTTGCCCGCCTTGCCCATGGTCCCGCTCTCACTGCACTGGGGGCATTTTTTGGGCTTGCAGCGGGTCTCCACTTGGGCGCCGCACTTCTCACAGACAAATACCGCCATCGCCTGCCTCCGTGACGTAATGGAAGTGATTTCCTGAGGGGAACGCCGGGGGACCACAAGCCCCTCACCCTTCCCTCAGTCTCCCTTCCCCACCACCTTTAAGGGTTTGGGGGAGAGGGTCTGGGGAGGGGGCAGGGGTCCACGACCCCTGGCCCCCTCTCCCAATGCTGCTGGCAATGTGCGTAAATGAAGGGAGAGAAGCAGTTTCACCTCCCCATCTATGTAACATATCAATCGTCAGGTCAACTCTGGACCATCGGGAAAATTCACAAAAAGGGAAACCGGGGAACCAGGCGCCCCACGGCCCTTAACCCCCTCCCCCAAAAAATGCCCCTTTACCCCTGTTCCTGGGGCGGAAAGGCGATCTCCAGGGCCTGATCCATCCTCTCCACCGGGTGAAAGATGAGGTCCTTGCGCACCGCTTCGGGGATCTCCTCCAGGTCCACCGCATTTTGGGCCGGCAGGATGATCTCCCGGATGCCGGCCCGGTGCGCCGCCAGCACCTTGTTCTTGATGCCGCCCACGGGGAGGACGTCGCCCCGCAGGGTGATCTCCCCGGTCATGGCCAGGCCCTTTTTCACCGGCCGATGGGCCAGCCGGGAGACCAGGGCGGCCAAGAGGGCCAGACCGGCGGAGGGCCCGTCCTTGGGGATGGCCCCCGCGGGCACATGGATGTGCAGATCAGAGCCCTCAAAGAAGTCCTCCTCCACTCCCAGGAAGGGCGCCCGGGCCCGGATATAGCTCAAGGCCGCCTCGGCGGACTCCTTCATCACCTCCCCCAGCTGGCCGGTGAGCTTGAGGGCCCCTTTGCCGGGCATGCGCAGCACCTCGATGAAGAGGATGTCGCCGCCGGTGGGGGTCCAGGCCAGGCCGGTGGCCACCCCGGGTTCGGGCCGATCCAGGGCCGCCTCCCGGAAAAACCGGGGCGGCCCCAGATAGGTGGCCAGGTCGTTGACATCAATCTCCACCCGCTCTTTTAAGCCCTCCACGATCTCCCGGCCGGCGGCCCGGCACAGGGCCGCGATCTCCCGCTCCAGGTTTCTCAGCCCCGCCTCACGGGTATAACGGGCGATGAGCTGGCGGGCCGCCTCCTCAGTGAGGCGGAACTGCTCCGGCGTGAGGCCGTGGGCTTCCAGCTGCCGGGGGATGAGGTACTTAAAAGTAATCTCGATCTTCTCCTCTTCGGTATAGCCGGGCAGCTCCAGCACCTCCATGCGGTCCCGCAGGGCCGGCGGGATGGGGTCCAGGAGGTTGGCGGTGGTGATGAACATCACCTTGGAGAGGTCAAAGCCCACATCCAGGTAGTGGTCGGAGAAGGAGTGGTTCTGCTCCGGGTCCAGGACCTCCAGAAGCGCGGCGGCCGGGTCGCCCCGGAAATCCGCCCCGATCTTGTCCACCTCATCCAGGATGAAGACGGGGTTGTTGGAGCCGGCCCGGCGCATGGACTGGATGATGCGACCGGGAAGGGCTCCCACGTAGGTGCGGCGGTGTCCCCGGATTTCGGCTTCATCCCTGACCCCGCCCAAGGAGAGGCGCACGAATTTGCGCCCCAGGGCCCGGGCGATGGAGCGCCCCAGCGACGTCTTGCCGGTCCCCGGCGGCCCCACAAAGCACAAGATAGGCCCTTTCATGTCCGGCTTGAGCTTGCGCACCGCCAGATACTCGAGGATGCGCTTTTTCACCTTCTCCAGGTCGTAGTGGTCCTCGTCCAGGATCTTCCGGGCCTGGGCCAGGTCCAGGTTGTCCTCAGTGCTCACACTCCAGGGGAGTTCGATCATCCACTCCAGGTAGTTGCGGATGACCTGGTGGTCCGGGGAGGTGGGCGGGGTGCGCTTAAGGCGGGCCAGCTCCCGCTCCGCCTCCTTCAGGGCGTGGGGCGGCAGATGGGCCTCCTCCAGCCGGAATTTCAGTTCCTCAATCTCCCGGGTGCGCTCATCGGTGCCCCCCAGCTCCTTTTCCAGGATTTTGATCTGCTCCCGGAGGAAATACTCCCGCTGGGCCTTGTCCATCTCGCTTTTGACCTGGGCCTGGATCTTCTTCCCCAGCTCCAGGATCTCCAGCTCCCGGTTGACATGGGCCAGCACTTTGTGCAGGCGGGCCTTGACATCAATGGTCTCGAGCAGAGCCTGCTTGTCGGCTTTGCTGATGTTGAGGCTGCCGGCGGCGATGTCCGCCAACACCCGGGGGTCGCTCAGCTCCCGCACCAGCGGCCCCAGCTCCGAGGGCAGATACGGCGAAAGCTCCAGCATCTTGAGAAAGAGGCCCTTGAGGTTGGAGACCAGGGCCTCGATCTCCATGTCCGGCTCGTAGTCTTCGCTCAGACCCTCCACCTCGGCGGTGAGGTAAGGCTCGTAGCCCACAAAATGAATCAGCCGGAAGCGGTAGAGCCCCTGGATGAGGAGGCGCACCGAGCCGTCGTCGGGCTTGCGCATCTTGAGAATGACCGCCGCGGTGCCGGTGGTGAAGAGGTTGTCGGGGCCATAGCCCGTGGCGCCCTCCTGCCGGGAGGACAGCACCCCGAAGATCTTGTCGTGCATCAGGACGTCGTCCACCAGCTTCTGCCCGGCCTCGTCCCACACCGCCAGAGGCATGATGATGCGGGGGAAAAGGACAATGTCCGAGGTGGGCAGAATGGGCAGGACCAGCCTGCCGGGCGGCGGGCCGCCTGCCGGAGCGCGATCATGGTTATTGCCGTGATTGGTCTCAGAAGTCATATATCGTTACCTTTCCTGGTCGTCGTCGGCAGTGGAGACGGTGACCCGGATGCGCCGGGCGGTGGGCCGGGGAAGTTCCACTTCCAGGACCCCATGGAGACAGCGGGCCTCCACTGCCTCGGGGTCCACGGCAATGGGCAGGAGGAAGCGGCGTTCAAAGACGCCGGTCACCATCTCGTGTTGCAGGATGCGGGCGGTGCCCGGCGGGGGGCTCAGGCGCCGGCGGCCCTGGATCACCAGTTCCTGGCCGGAAAGCGACAGGCTCAGGTCCTCGGGCGGAATGCCCGCCACCTCCAGGCGCAGGACCAGACCGGCCGCGGTCTCAAAGAGGTCGGCCGCCGGCCGGAAAGATGGGACGGTCGGCCAGCCCGGCCAAAGCTGCCTCAAGGCCCGGGCCCGATCCTCCAGGCTTTCCAGATCCCGCAGAATGCGGATTTTGATGAAGCGGTGCATGGATGCCTCAAGTCAAAGTCATAACACTATTTTAAAAATAATAACCTCTGGGCGGGGGACAAGGGCAGGGGTGGGGTTTTTCCGCCAGACCGGGCAAGCGGGGAAGATGGGCGGGGTGCGGCTCACACATCAGGGCGGGAGAGACCGGGGGGAGATGCGCCGATGCACGGGAGACCGGCGATAAGCTCGCCCGCGGCAGGACTGCCAGGGGGCTCAAGGTTCCCTGGCCCAGGACCAGGTGTGCGGGTCTGACAAAAGGCCCAGAAGGGAAGGCCTCAGGCCCTTCAGATCCTGGTGGGCCAGATAGAGGCTGTCGAGATGGTAGAGGAAGACCCCGGGCGGATCCTCCCGCATCACTTCCTGGATCTGCCAGTACATGGCCCGCCGGGCCGAAAGCTCCAGGGTCCGCCGGGCCTTCTCCAGAAGCTCATCCACCCGCGGGTTATGGTAGGAGAGAAAATTCCACTTGCCCTCCCCGGTCTTGGAGGAGTGCCAGACATTGTAGAGGTCCGGGTCGGGGAGGTAATGGCGGTGCAGGAGCACCAGGTCGAATTCCTTCCGGGCGATGGCCCGGTAGCGGAAGGAGAGCCACTCATAGGTCTCAATCTTCACGGGGATGCCGAGCCGCTGGAGCTGGGACTGGATGATCTGCGCGGTGAGGGCATTCTCCCGGCTCTCAATATGGGTCACCAGGCGCAGGGGCGGCTGGCCGGCGGCCGTCCACCCCAGGGCGGCCAGTTCCTGCCGGGCGGCCTCGGGATCATACTCCGGGGCGGCAGGCGCCTCCGGGGAGAACCAGGCGCCGGGAGGGTAGGGGCCGGCGGCGGGCTGGGCCCACCCCTGCCACACCGCGTTGATGATGGCCTGCCGGTCGATGGCCCGGGACAATGCCCGGCGCACCCGGGGGTCCTGCAGGCGGGCTTCCCGGCAGTTGAAGCCCAGAAGGCCATAGCGCCCGGCAGGGCAGCGGTAGAGGCGCAACGGGCCCAGCCCCTGGCGCCCCCGGCTCAGGGTGAGATATTGCGTGGGAGTCACTTCCAGGAAGTCCAAGCGGCCGGCCCGGAGCTCCATTAGGGCGGTGACCGGGTCGGGATGGATGCTCAGGATCAGGGTGCGGATGGCCGGAGGGCCGCCATGGTACTCGGGGAAGGCCTCCAGCACCAGGCGCTGGCCGGCCAGCCACTCCTTGACCCGATAAGGTCCGGTGCCCGGCGGGGTGCGGCTGTGGGTGAGCTCCTCCCGCTCCTTAGGGGTCCGGGGCCGGGGCAAAAGCCCGAAGGTCCAGCTTTCGAGGCCGGAGGAATACACCTCCTCATAGCGTACCACCACTGTCTGCGGGTCAAGGGCCTGCACTTCCCGGACCGGACCGAAGTGGCTGAGGTGCGGGGTGGGAAGGGTGCCGGAGGTGAGGAGCTCATAGGTGAAGACCACGTCCTCGGCCCGGAACTCCCGGCCGTCATGCCAGCGCACCCCGGCCTTGAGGCGGAAGCGGATCTCCCGGCCGCCGTCCCGGATCTCCCAGGCCTCCGCCAGGTCCGGAGCGGCCTTAAGTTCCGGGGTCAGGCGCACCAGCCCGGGGTTGGTCCAGGCGCTGACGGTGTAGGACACCTGATCGGTGAGAAAGAGGGGATTGAGGGTGGCGGGCTCGGCAGTGAGCCCGAGGACCACCGTGTCGGCGCGAGGTGCCGGGGGCGGAGATGTGCATCCCGCCACCACCGCCAGGAGGAGAGCCGCCCCATACAGCCAGGCTCGCAGGCGAAGGACAGGGTGCCTGGTTTTGTCTCCCCCCTCCTGCGGTCCCTTGGCCATCCTCAGTATTTTAATTTGAGACCGCCGCCCACGGTGAAGGGCGCGGCCCGGTAGCCGAAACGCTCCTGATAGCGTTCATCCGTCAGGTTATGCAGAAAGCCATACAACTCCACGTGTTCCCGCCCCCGTAAGCGGATGGGCACGGAGCCTTCCAGGTCCAGAGTAACGTAAGCCGGCTGGCGCCGCACCCGCAGGTCGGTGTTGAACAGGGTGTTATTGTTGTAAATGACCTTCTGGTCGGAGACAAAACTGAGATACAGGGCAATTTTCTCGTTATATTTCCCTTTATATTGAATGCCGGCATTGATTTTATGGGCCGGCAGGGCCGGGACTTCCTTAAAACCACGATCCTGGGGGACCACAAAACGGTCCACCAGGGGATCGCCCGACACCCGGCTCTTCTGGAAGGTGTAATTGGCGAAGACGGTGAAACCCCAGGGCAGTTTGTGGGAGGCCTCCAGTTCAATGCCGTAGATGATGGCCCGGTCAATATTGTAGGAGACAAAATTGATCAGATCGAAATGAATGAAATCATTGATATAGTAAAAGTAGGGAGAGACCCCCAGCATGGTCTTGCCCCGCCAGTTATACTTGACGCCGCCTTGCAGGAGGAGGCCGTCCTCTTTTTTGAGGGGCAGGCGGCTGAAGACGTCGGCAAAATCGCTGTCCTGGGTGAAGTGCCAGTAATACTCCGGCGGGGTGGCCAGCCTTAAGGCCCGGGCCACGCTAAGATAGGCCAGGCTGTCCTCCCCCAGGAGATAAGTGAGTTTCAGGGAAGGGGACACCCCTTCCTGGGTCAGGTCCTGGCGGATGAGGTCCGGGGCGGCCCGCCCGGCCGGGCCGGGGGTGGCCTCCAGCCGGGAATAGCGCAACCCTGGGGTGAGGATCAGCTTGTCGGTGAGCTTCCAGTCGTCCATGAGATAGACGCCCAGGACCCGGGAATTGACATAGTTGCCGTTCTGGCGGACGAACCCGGGCCGGAAATAGCGGTAATCGTCGGGGAAGAGCTTGTCGCCCCGGTCCAGGAAGCGGCAGTAATCCACCCCCAGGGTAAAGGTGTGCGGCCCCCAGGGGTGACGGTAACGGCCGTCGAAACCGTAGGAATCATCGTCGAAAAAGGTCTTGTGAAACACCCGCCCCAGGGCGGCCCGGGTGTTGTAAGCTTCCCGCTGGCCGTAATTCTTCCAGAACCGGGCCTGAAAGAGGCCCTGGAGGATCTTTTGCTCGTAGTTCACATCGAAAATCACCCGCTCCTTGGTCCAGAAGCTCCCAGGTTCCGGATAGGCCCCCATGCCGCCGTACATGATATCCCCGTCGGAGGCCGGAAAGTTTGGGTTGCGGGGGCTGTCGTAGAGGGGCGAGTCATAGTCCTTGCTCAGGCGGTTGTTCACCAGAAAGCCCTTGGTGATGGAGAGGAGCTGGACGTTGGCGAACAGCTTCCCCTGCCAGGGGAGATTCAGGCCGCTATAGAAATTGAGATTCTTGATGCGGAAGCGGCCGTTATACAGATAACCGTCGCTGGAGGCGTAGCCGCCGCTGACGGCATACTCAAAAGGGCCGGATTGCGGCCGCCAACCGTGGTAAAAGTTGACAGAGGCGGTATCGAAGCGGGCCAGCCCGGTTTGCAGCTCGAACCGGGGCTGGGGGGTGGGCTTTTTGGTCACCAGGTTGATCACCCCGCCCAGGGTGTTGCCGTAGCGCGGGTCACTCACCCCCTTGATGAGCTCGATGCGCTCGATATTGTTCAAGGGGATGGTGGTCCAGTCAATGAAGTGGCCTCCAGCGGTGCCCGGAGTATTCAGGGGCCGGCCGTCGATGGTCACCAGGATCCGCCGGGCCCCGAAGCCCCGGATGCGGATGGAGTCGTCATCCAAGGCGCCCCCCACCTCCTGGAGCCGCTGCACATCCACCCCCGGGAGGCGCTTCAAGGCGCCGTCCAAAGTGGTGCCCAACCCCTGGAGGAGGACCTCCGGCTTGATCACCGTCATATTGGGGGTTTCAATGTTGCTTTGCAGTTCCCTCTCGGTGATCTCCAGCTCCTGCAGCAGGAAGAGTTCCGGGACCTTCTTCCCGGGGTCTTCCTCCGCCCCTGCCGCCACGCCACTGAGAACCGCCAGCGCCATCCAGAGATAGCCCAGTCTCTTCATAGCCAGCCTCTTCGGGACGGTCGACATCCTCTCTGTCCCACCAGAAAATCCCCACCCGGGCCGTATCCGGAAGCCACCAGCGGCCCTGATGGAAAACCAGACGCCGCCTCAGGTCCGCCACCTCCCCCGGGGTGGGCGGGCGTCTCAGCCGGTGGCGCAGATGCGCCGCCACCTCCCCCAGGTGGCGGTAAACGTAGGAGCTCTCCGTGCGGTAAAACCGGAGACGGCTCAAGCGGTAGCCCGCCGTGCCTGCCGGCTTAAGGAGCCGGGGCCAACTCACCTCGCTGATGACGCAGACATGCCGGGGCGCGCCGGCAAAGAGTTTCCGGAAGGCCGCCTCAAAGCCGCTGCTGCAGACCTGCAGACTGTTGCAGGCCAGGATGAGGTCGTACCCCGCAACGTCCGTGAGCGGCAGGTCCTCCCAGGGACGGACCTCCACCTGCCGGGGTGCCAGGCCCCGGCGCCGGCTTTCCTCCCGCAGCAGGCCTTGCATGCCCCGGCAAGGCTCCAGGGCGGTCACTCGACAGCCCCGCGCCTCCAAGGGCAGGGCCAGGACGCCATTTCCCGCCCCCACATCCAGCACCCGCCAGCCCGGCCGCACCCGAGGGAATAGAAAGCTCAGGATGGGCCGGTGGTAGTCATTGTGGGCCAGCCACAGGCGGTGCCAGCGGACCTGGCCCTCCCAATAAGCCAGGTCCCGGATATGGGCCGGGAGGGCCTCCGCCCGTCGGACCCTGGATCTTGGGCCGGGGTGGTCAACTGCCGTCAGCTTGTGCACAGGGACAGAAAGCCGCATCAAGAAAAAAAGCCATGAAAGCCGCGTGCGTCGCAGCAGCCTTCATGGCTTGGGTAATCGTGGTATTACTCAGCCCATGGGGCTGAGGGGGCCGCTTACTTTTAGCGAGCGGCCTGTCATTTCTTCTGAACGCGCCGGCTTTTCAGGCCCGGCGCCGGGGTTCATCCCGCGTTGACCGCCACCATAGCGGGATTTGCCCCCACTGTCAAGCGAAAGAAGAGGGGGAAAGAGAAAAAAGGGCGGCTGCCCTGACGCTCAGGCGGTGGTCTTCCGGGCCAGGCGGTAGAAGATCAGGGGCACCACCACCAAAGAAAACGCGGTGGAGGCAAAGAGGCCGAAGATAAACGACCAGGCCAGGCCGGAGAAGATGGGGTCCAGGGTGATAACCCAGGAGCCGAACATGGCCGCCCCGGCGGTGAGCAAAATGGGCCGGAAACGCACCGCCCCGGACTGCAGCACTGCGTCTTTGAGGCTCAGGCCTTTGTCCAGGTTGTGGTGAATGAAGTCGATGAGGATGATGGAGTTGCGCACCACGATGCCCGCCAGGGCAATGAGGCCGATCATGGCGGTGGCGGTGAAATAGATGGGGTCGGCATAGCCTGCCACCTTCCCGGCAAAGAGGAGGTTTAAGAGGGCAAAGCCGGGCATCACCCCGATGAGGGTGAGGGGGATGGCCACCATGATGATAAGGGGCATGCCGTAGGACTGGGTCTGCAGGACCAAGAGGATGTAGATGCCCACCAAGGCCCCGGCAAAGGCCAGCCCCAGGTCCCGGAAGACCTCCACGGTGATCTTCCATTCCCCTTCGCCGGACCAGTTCACTCGGAACCCGGGGGGCAGGGGGTGGCGCGAGACCTCCCCCATGAGGTGGAGGATGGCGTTCACCGGGCTGGTGCCGGCGGTGTCCCCGGTGACGAAGACCACCCGCTCCAGGTTCTTGCGCATGATGGGCTGGGGCGCGGTGTCCAGGACAAACTCACCCAGTTCCGTGAGCGGCACCAGGCTGCCCGTGGGGCTTTTGAGGCGCAGTTGGCCCAAGGATTCCGTGCCCGAGCGCTCCGTCCGGGGCCAACGCAGGACGATCTCCAGGGGCAGGCGCTCAGTCTCCACATGCAGCCGGCCCACCGCCTCCCCGGCCTGGGCAATGGCCAGGCTGCGGGCGATCTGCACCGGCGCCAGGCCGCTTAAGGCCGCCTTTTCCCGGTCGATGAGGAAGCGCCAGCGGGGGCGGTCCGCCTCCACCGTGGTGTCCACGTCCACCACGCCCGGGGTCTCCTGAAACATCTGCTTCAATGGCCGGGCGGCGGCAATGAGCTCCTCATAGGCGGCGCCGGGCGGTCCGTAGACCTCCCCCACCAGGGTCTGGAGGACCGGCGGCCCCGGCGGCACCTCCACGATCTTCAGGCGCACCTGGTGCCTCTCCGCCAGCCGGGTAAGCTCGGGGCGGATCCGCAAAGCGATGGCGTGGCTGGCGGCGGCGCGGTGGTGCTTGTCCGCCAGCTTCACCCGGATCTCCCCCACCGAGGGGCCGCGCTTGAGATAGTAGTGGCGCACCAGGCCGTTGAAGTCCATGGGCGAGGTCACTCCGGCGAAGGTGACGGCGTGGTCCACCTCGTTGACCCGGGAGAGATAGGCGGCGAGCTCGCTTAAGGCCCGCTGGGTGCCCTCCAGGGTGGAGTCCTCCGGCAGGTCCGCCACCACCAGGAGCTCATCCTTGTTGTCAAAGGGGAGCATCTTCAAGGGCACCAGCCCCACCACCGGCAAAAGCAGGGCGAGGACAAAGAGGAGCACCATGCCCGCCAGAAACAGCCGGGCCAGGCGGTCCCGGGTGAGGAGCGGGGTCATGAGGCGGGTGTAGAGGCGATAGATCCAGGTCTCTTCCAGCACAAAGGGTTTGGCCTCCCGGCCGTATTCCTTTTTGAGCAGGTGGTAGGTGGCCCAGGGGGTGACGGTGAAGGCCACCACCAGGCTCATGAGCATGGCCAGAGGCACGTTCACTGGCATGGGCCGCATGTAGGGCCCCATCATGCCGGTGACGAAGAACATGGGGATAAAACTGATGATCACTGTGAAAGTGGCGAGGATGGTGGGCGCCCGCACCTCATCCACCGCCACCAGGGTGGCCTCCAAAGGCGGGTACAGACGTAACTGGAAGTGGCGATGGATGTTTTCCACGTCAATGATGGGGTCATCCACCAGGAGGCCCAAAGAGAGGATGAGGGCAAAGAGGGTCACCCGGTTGATGGTGTAGCCGAAGAGCATGTTGCCGGTCAGGGTGATGGCCAGGGTCAGGGGCACCGCCAGGGCCACGATGAGGGCCTCCCGCCAGCCCAGGGCCAGGGTGAGGAGCAGGGTGATGGAGAGCACCGCGATCATCAGCTCCCGGATGAGCTTGTTCACCTTGTCATTGGCGGTGCGGCCGTAGTTGCGGGTCACCTCGGCAAAGATGTCCGGGGGCAGGATCTGCTTTTTCAGCTCCTCAATGCGGTTCAGCAGCCCCTGGGCCACCGCCACCGCGTTGGTGCCGGGGCGTTTGGCAAAGGCCAGGGTGACCGCGGGGTAAAAACGGCCGGGCTCCACTCCCGGAGGGAGATTGCCGTGGGCCGGACCGAAGACCAGGCGGCTCAGCTCCACCGGCTCCTCGGGGCCGTCGGTGATCTGGGCCACCTCCTCCAGAAAGACCGGCTTGCCCTGATGCACCCCCACCACCAGGCGGGCCACCTCCCGGGCGCTGCGAAAGAAAGGTCCCGACTCCAGGAGAAACTCCCGGTCATTAAAAGAGAAGTGCCCCGCCGGCAGGTTGACGTTGCCCGCCTCCAGGGCCCGGGTCAGGTCCAGAAGGTCCAGGTGCCGGGCCGCCAGCCGGGCCGGGTCCGGGGTGATGCGGAGCTGACGTCTGGTGCCCGCCACCACGAAGGTGCGGGCAGTGTCGGGAATGTTCTGCAGCCGGTGCAGCAGTTCGTCCGCCACCCGCCGGAGTTCATAGTCATCCGCCCGGGGGCTCCACAGGGTGAGGGTGAGGATGGGCACATCGTCAATGCCCATGGGCTTCACCACCCAGCCCGCCACGCCGGAGGGCACCTGGTCGATATTGGAGAAGACCTGGTTGTAGGTCTTCACCAGGGCGTCCTCCATGCGCTCTCCCACCCGGAATTTGGCGGTCACCACCGCAAAACCGGGCCGGGCCAGGGAGTAGAGGTCCTCCAGGCCGTCCATCTCCCAGAGCTTCTTTTCCAGGTTGATGACCACCAGGTTTTCCACCTCCTGGGGCTCAGCCCCGGGGAAGCGGATGAGGACATCCACCATGGGCACCCGGATCTGGGGGTCCTCTTCCCGGGGGGTGGCCAAAAGCGCCACCGCGCCGGCCAAGAGGCTGATGAGGATGAAGATGGTGGGCAGCTTGGAGGTGAGGAAGACCTCCACCAGGCGGGCGGTGAGGCCCAGTTGGGGCTTGTCGGGGCCGTTCGTCATGCTCTGGCGAGCTCTCCAGCAAAGGATACGATTATCGGGAGAGGGGGCCAGGGGTCGAGGCCCCCTGCCCCCTCTCCCGAGCCCTCTCCCCCAACCCCTTGAGGGGGTGGGGGGAGGAAGTCCCAGAGAAGGAGGGTCACGGCACGATGATCTTCTCTCCCGGCTGCAGGCCGGAGAGAATCTCCACCAGCTCCCCCACCGCCGCGCCCGGCTGCACCGGCCGGGAGACCGGGCCGGCCTCGGTGAGCACGTCCACCAGGGTGAGCTGGCCCACCCTTTTTAAGGCCGCCCGGGGGATGGCCACGACCCGGGCCTCCGGCAGAGGGAAGCGCAGCCGGGCGTACATGCCCGGGGTGAGGCCCGGCGCGGTCAGGCGGGCGGTGCGCACCGTAAAGGTGCGACTTTCGCCTTGGCTGATGGGAAAGATTTCCGCCAGGGGGAGGCGCCCCTCGTAACTCACCGCCGGCACTGCGACCTCCACTTCCATGCCGGGGGCCAGTAAACTCCGCTGGTCTTCGCTGACGTCCGCCTCCAGCTGCACGTCAGCCGGGTCGTACAGGGTGAGAAGGGGCTGGCCGGGCTGGGCCAGGTCGCCCACCGCCGCCGGCCGGGCTGCCACCACCCCGATCAGCGGCGCAGTGAGGATGGTATAGCCTTTGAGCACCGCGGCCTCCCGCTCCTGGCCCTGGGCTTGGCTCAACGCAGCCCGGGCGGCCCGGAAGCGGGCCTCCATGGCCTCAAATTCCCGGGGGCTCACCGCGCCCTCCCGGAAGAGGCGCCGGTAGCGCTCGTAGTCCGCCTGTACCTGGGTGAGCTGCGCCTGGGCCTGGGCCACCGCCGCCCGGGCCTGGCTCACCCGGGCCTCATACTCCGCCGCCTGCAGGCGCAGGAGGGGTTCCCCCTTCTTCACCCGGTCGCCCACCTGCACATATATCTGCTGCACCCGGCCTGGCACCTGGGCCGCCACCTGGGCAAGGCTCTGGGAAATCACCCGCCCGGGGAGGGTGAGGGCCCGGGGCAGGGGTTGCTCGGTTACCGTCAGGACTTTGCCGGGCGGCGGCGGGGCCGTGGGCGTCGCAGTTCCGGGTGGGATCTTGCCGAATTCCAGCAAGCCCGCCAGCCAGACCATCACCAGGATCACGCCCACGGTCAGGGCGACCTGGCCGAGAAGGCGTCTGCGGGAGCCCGGTTCCTGGGTCATGGTGTCGCCCCTTTCCCTTGGACGTCGGAGCCCTTGAGTTGGGCGGTGCCCTCCGGGGGGCCGCTTAAGGTCCCCAGGGCCAGCTCCAGGCCGGCGTGGGCCAGGTGGGTGTCGAAGAGGGCCTGCAGGCGCCGGAGCTCCGCCTCCTTGGCGGCATCCTCGGCGGTCAGGAGGTCCAACAGCAGCGTGAGGCCCTCCTGATACCGGAGGCGGATGAGGCGCAGGCTCTCCTGGGCCTCGGCCACCACCGTTTTGGCCACCTGATAGCGCTCCCGGGCGGTTTTGAGGTGCAGGGCCGCCTCGGTCACCTGATGTCGGATGTGGTCCACAAGTTCCCGCTCCAGCTCCCGGACCTTGGCCTCCCGGGCGGCGGCCTCCCGCTGGCGGGCCAGATCCGCCAGGCCATTGAACAGATTGAAGTGGAGGAGGGCCATGACGGTGAAACTGTCGCCGGAGGGGCCGAACAGGCGGCGCTGATCCACATCGTATTCCGCCACCAGCCGGGCCCGGGGGAGGTAATTCAGGCGGGCCTTGGCGGTCTCTTTCTGGGCCGACTGGGCCGCCAGCTTCAGCTCCTGAAGGTCCGGCCGCCGTGCTTGGGCGGTGTGTAGGAGTTCCTCCAATGACCTCGGCAGCGGCGCCGGTTCCCGGGGGGCGGGGGCCAGCGGCCGGGCGGCGGTGTCAGGCCGGCCCACCGCAGTGTTGAGAGCGCTTTGGCTCACTCCCACCTGGGCCGCGGCGCTGAGCTCCTCCTGTTTCATCTTGGCCAGGTGCACCTCGGCGGAAAGCACATCCGCCCGGATCACCGCCCCGGCGTCGTAGCGTTGCTGCACCAATTGCCGGTGCCGCCGGGCGGTCTCCAGGGCCTGGCTCAAAACCTGGTGGCGTTCCCGGGCCAGGTGCAGGCCATAGTATGCCCGGATGACCTGGAAGATGACCTCCTGACGCCGTTTGAGGGCCTGGGCTTGGGCCATCTCCCGGCCAAGCTTGGCCTGCTGATAGCCCAGCGTGGCCTCCCCGGCCTGGAACAAGGGCTGGCTCAAAGTGAGCCCGGCCCGGAAATTGCCATACGGGGAGGGATGATTAAGGTTGTCCAGGAGAAAGTCCTGCCCGGCAAAGCGCCGTTGGTTCAGCTTACTCATGAAGACCTGGGAGGGGCTGTTGGAGTAGGTATAAGTCTCGGCGAAATCCAGGCGGGGGAGGAAGCGGGCCCGGGCCTTGGCCACCTCCGCCTCGGCGGCGGTGACCTCCAGGCCCGCGGCCTTGAGGCCCGGATGATGCTTCATCGCCAGGAGGATAGCCTCCTCCAGGGTCAGGGGCTCTGCGCCTGCCACGGGGCTGAAGTGGCCCAGGCACAGGAGGATAACGCCGGCAAGGACTAGACTGCGCACCAAGGTTCAGGTTCCCCCGGGGGCATTGTAGCAGCTCCTTGGGGTCTGTGACAACCTCCGGATTCATGCCGGGTATCAGGAAGGGGGTGAGGAGATGCTTTACAGGCTTTCCCAACTGTTTCCTTAAATTTCCCGCCAAAAATCAGCAGAGAAAAAATCTCCCGCCAATTTTCCGGAAACGTCGGTGCCGTAACCAGTGAGCCAGGAGAAAGGGTGATGGGGCCAGACTGTGCCGAGCCCGTCACCGGCAGTGTGAGGCCCGGAAGCACTTCCGGGTCACTTTTAAAAGAAGGGGGAAGCATGGAAGAGTTCAGCCTCAATGTGGAACGCCTCCGGGACATCCTGCACTACGCCAAACCCTTCGGCCATCACGAGCACGCCAAAACCCTGAACCTGGGCTTCGGCTTCCTCTACTATGGGGTGGCCCGGTCCATCCGGCCGCAGCACGTCCTGGTCATCGGCTCGGGCTACGGCTTCAGCGTCGTCTGCCTGGCCCTGGGGCTCAAGGACAACGGCAAAGGCCGCTTGAGCTTCGTGGACCCGTCCTACTCCCTGATCAAAAACGGGCCGTTGGCCACCATCGGCGGCCGGGGCTACTGGGACGATGAAAATCAGGTGCGCCGGCATTTCGAGCGCTTCGGGGTGGCGGAGATTGTCCGCCATTATAAACTCCGCAGCGATGAATTCTTCCCCCGCTACGCCGAGCTGGGGCTGCCGCCCATCGATCTGGCCTTCATTGACGGCAGCCATGCCTTCAAGGACGTCAAATACGACTTCCTCCAGGTGCTGGAGCACTCCCGCAAAAACACCTACATCTTCCTGCATGACACCAACATCTACATCCGGGAGCTTTTGCGCCACGCCGGGGTCAAAAGGTGGCTTCGCCTCCTCAAGCAGCAGGAGCAGGCCTTCGAGGTGGTGAACTTCCCCTTCTCTTCGGGGGTGGCCCTGGTGAGGGTGCTGTCGCCCGCAGCGGGAAAGGAGCTGAATTGAACCCGGGTTGGCTGGCCGTCCCCGCCGCTCTGGCGGCAGGCTATCTCTATTGGCGCTACGTCTGGTTTTTCCGCAACCCGCCCCGGCGCATTCCCCCCGGGGAGAACCTCGTCAGCCCGGCGGACGGCACCGTGGTCTATGCCCGGGTGGCGGCGGCCGAAGAGGACGTCATCCTCATCAAGGCAGGCCGCCGGGCGACGCTGACGGACATCGCCCGCTATGACCTGAGCGTCCCCCGGGTGCACATCGGGGTCTTCATGAGCCCCTGGGATGTGCACTACAACCGGGCGCCCCTGGCCGGGGAGGTGGCGGCCATCACCTATTTTCCGCCCCAGGGCCGCAACTATCCCATGACCCCCATGCAGTGGCGCACGCTTCTCCAGCGGCCGCCGCTGTATCGCAACTCCCGCCACCTGCTCACCAACGAGCGCCTGGTCACCACCCTCAGGGGCACCTTTCTGGGGCAGGAGGTACACTGCCAAGTGGTGCAGATCGCCGGCTGGCGGGTCAGGGGCATTGACAGCTACACCCAAGTGGGCGCCCGGCTGGAGAAAGGCGCCATCTTCGGCATGATCCGTATCGGCTCCCAGGTGGATGTGGTGCTGCCCTACCACCCGGACATGGAGCTCAGGGTCCGCCCTGGCGAGAAGGTGCGGGCCGGGGAAACCGTTCTCATTGCCGCAAAGCGAGGGGAGTCATGAAGATCGATTTGCATGTGCATTCCCGTTACTCCACCCGACCATCCCAATGGGTGCTGCAGAAGCTGGGGTGCCAGGAGTGCTACACCGAGCCCCTGGTCCTTTACCGCACCGCCAAGGCCAGGGGCATGCACCAGGTGACCGTCACCGACCACAACGTCATTGACGGCTGCCTGGAGCTGGCCCACCTGCCGGACACCTTCATCAGCGAGGAGATCACCACCTATTTCCCGGAAGACGGCTGCAAGGTCCATGTCCTGGCCTACGACCTCACGGAGCCAGACCACCGGGAGATCCAGCGGCGGCGGGAAAACATCTTCGATCTGGTGTCTTATCTCCAGGAACGGCAGATTTTTCACACCCTGGCCCACCCCTTCTGGTCGGTGAACGGCAAGCTCACCCCGGCCCACTTTGAGAAATTGCTCCTGCTCTTTGAGAACTTCGAGCTCAACGGCGGCCGGGATCATCGCCTGAATGACGGCCTGAAGCTCCTGTTCTCTCTCATTACCCCCACGGACCTGGAGGAACTGGCGGAGAGCCACCGCCTGCCGGTCATGGCCCGCCGTCTGTGGCCCAAGCGCTTCACCGGCGGTTCCGACGACCACAGCTCCCTCCATATCGGCCGCATGTTCACGGAAGTGCCCGGGGCCGCCCGCCGGGCGGTCTTCTTCCAGGGCGTGGCCCAGGGGCAGGGGCTGGTGGGGGGCCAAGCCTCCTCGCCCCTGACCTTGGGGCACAACATTTACAGCATCGCCTACCAGTTTTACCGGCAGAAATACCGCCTGGGGGAGGGGGTGCACAAGGACCTCCTCCTCTTTTTCCTGGAGAAGTACCTGCATCGGCCCGAAGTCGCGGCCCCGGGCGGCACCCGCATCTTCCAGTATTATCTGGAGCGCTTCCGGACCTGGGTGAAATCCGCCCCGCCCGAGGAAAATGTGGTGCAGCTCATCAAGAAGGAGGCGGCCCGCATCTCCTGCCCCGAGGATAACTCGGAGACCCAGTGGTATACCATGGTCTCCCAGATGGCGGAGGCGGTCTTGAAACATTGCCACCGGCATTTCCGCCAGGCCCTGCACCAGGCCGACCTCATCAAGCTCCTCAATGTGCTCTCCTCCCAGGGGCTGATCTATGCCGGGCTCGCCCCTTACTTCGCCGCCTACTCCTCTTTTGCGGCGGACCGGAAGCTGGCAGCGGAGATTGTCGAAGCCTGGCGAGAGCGGCAACTTAGAAATCCCCAGGATCATCGCCGCCTGCAGCTGGCCCACTTCACGGACACCTTCTACGAGATCAACGGCGTCAGCCTCACCCTGAACCGCCAGGTGGAGGCGGCCCGGCGCTTCGGCAAGCCCTACACCATCATCACCTGCGAGACCGGCTCCCAGCCCTCCCGGCCGGGGGTGCGCAACTTTGTTCCCCTGGGCGTCTTTCACCTGCCGGGCTACCCGGAGATGAAGCTCTTTCACCCGCCGGTGTTGGAGATTCTCCGCTACTGCTACGACCACAACGTCACCCACCTCAAGGCCGCCACCCCCGGACCCATGGGGCTCACCGCCTTAGCGGTGGGCCGCCTCCTCAAGCTGCCGGTGTGGGGCACCTATCACACCGCTCTGCCCCAGTATGCCCTGCATATCACCGAGGACCCCACCCTGGTGACCTGGATGTGGAAGTATCTTTTGTGGTTTTACCAGCAGCTGGAGGTGGTGCTGGTGCCTTCCGCCGCCACCGCCCAGGAGCTCACCCAGGCGGGCCTGCCGGCGGAGAAGATCCGCCTCTATCCCCGGGGGGTGGACGCCGGCCAGTTCACCCCGGAGAAGCGCAACGGCTTTTTCGAACGCCGCTTCGGCCTCCGGGACCGGGTCATTCTTCTTTATGTGGGGCGGGTCTCCCGGGAGAAGAACCTGGAGCTGTTGGGCCAGGTGTTCCGGGAGCTTTATCCCCGGCACCCGGAGCTGCACCTGGTGGTGGTGGGGGACGGCCCATATCTTCCGGAGATGCAAAGCAGCTTAGCCGAGGCGCCGGTCACCTTCACCGGCTATCTGGAAGGGGAGAGCCTGGCCGAGGCCTATGCCTCCAGCGATGTCTTCGTCTTCCCCAGCACCACCGACACCTTCGGCAATGTGGTCCTGGAGGCCCAGGCCAGCGGGCTGCCCGTCATCGTCACCGACATCGGTGGCCCCCGGGAAAACGTGCTCCCCGGCGAGACGGGGATCGTGGTGCCGGGAAATGACCCCGCCGGCCTCATGGAGGCCATCCTGCACCTGGCCCGCTCTCCGGAGCGCCGCCGGCAGATGGGCCAAGCGGCTAGGAATTATGCCGAGTCCCGCTCCTTTGAGCAGGCTTTTCTTTCGGCCTGGGAGATGTACGAGGGGCTGGCCTTCCCGGAGCGGCCGTGAAGAGGGCCTGGTGAGGGGAGGACCGGGGAGCGGTGGCTCCCCCGCCTTTCTGCACGCTATCTTCCTTGCTTTTTGTGGGGTTGGGGGTGAGGGGGTGGGAGAGGGGGCAGGGGCACCCGGTCCCTGGCCCCCTCTCCCACGAGCTGTGGTCTCTAATGGCGGGGGCCGCATTTTTTTCTTGACAAAGGGTCCCACCTCCAGATATTGTGGTGTCACATCGTTCGGGTGCCCAGATAGGGCATAATAGGGAAGCCGGTGCAAGTCCGGCACGGTCCCGCCGCTGTGACCGGGGACGAACCCTGCACGATGCCACTGTCCACCCTCAGGGGATGGGAAGGCGCAGGGGGAGGAGGATCCGGGAGTCAGAAGACCTGCCCGAACACCGGCCGGCGTCGCTACGCGGCATAGCGGACGCCCGGCATACGATTAAGGACCAAGAAGCTGGGTGCAATCCTTAAGTCATTTTCAGGCTTAAGGATTTTTTTTATTTCCGGCCAAGGAGGACAGGATGGGCCAGAAACAGAGGACATGGCGTTGGATGCTGGCGGCGGCGATGCTGACGGTCTTTGCGGCTCTTCAGGCAAATGCGGCGGACAAACCGGTCATCGTGCTCACCGCCTTCGGGACCACCACCGAGGCCTTCGCCACCTATGACCATTTTGAGAAGAAGGTGCGGGAGCGCTTCCCGGGCTACGAGCTCCGCTGGGCCTTCACCTCCCACAAGGTGCGCCACAAAGTGGCCAAGGAGCAGAGCCGGGAGCTCAAGGACCTGGGCACGGTGCTCAAAGAGCTCAAGGCCCAGGGCCACAGCCGGGTGGCCATCCAGTCCCTGCACATCGTTCCCGGGGAGGAATGGGAGAAAAAGATCGTGGCGGTGGTGCGGGAGGTGCCGGGGCTGAAGGCGGCTTTGGGGAAGCCGCTGTTGAGCAGCCAGCAGGATATGGAGCGGGCCCTGAAGGCGGTGGCCGCCACTTTCCCGCCCAAGGACGGCAAGACCGCGGTCCTCCTCATGGCCCACGGCAGCCCGGTGCCCCCGGGCGAGAAGGCCTACGTGAGCTTTGCCCGGCTCCTGCACTCCCGTTATCCCCATGCCTTCCTCGCCTCGGTGGAGGGCAAGCCCGAGGCCAAGGAGGCCTTTGCGGCGGTGAAGAAGGCCAATCCGGAAAAGGTGGTGCTCATGCCCTTCATGTTTGTGGCCGGGGACCACGTGCAGAACGATCTCCTGGGGGAGGAGCCCGACAGCTGGAAGAATCAGCTCCTCAAGCAGAAGGCTTACCAGATCGAAGGGGTGACCAAAGGGCTGGGCTACAACGACGGCATTGTCAATATCTTCCTGGACCATCTGGCCCAGGCGCTCAAGGAAGCGGAGGGGAAGAAATGAAAAGCGGGGTCATTGTCTATCTGGTGGGCGGCGCCGAGGTGCCCCCGGGCATGGATGTGGCGGCCCGCTGCCGGGAGCTGGGCCTTAACCCTGACCGGGTGGAGGTGGTGGGCGGCGAGGGTTTTTACGATGTCCAGGAGGCCTGGCATTACCTTCTCACCCAGGGCTATGGCCGCATCCAGCTTCTGGTGGCCAGACCTGAAGATGATCATCTGAGGCCGGTGCATCCGCCGGTGAGGCTGTATGGCTGAGGCAGGCAGCGGTCGGCGGATGAAGGGCCTCAGTTTGTAAATTCTGGTTTCCTCGCTCTCTTTATCCGTGGTTGGTGGGCGGCGGGACCGGGTCCTGACCCCGGTTCCGCCATTTTTTTCAGGCGGGCAGATGCAGGTGCTCCCGGAGGAATTCCTTGATATACCAGTCCACGATGCCGTCGGAGAACAGCGCCATGTCCAATTGTTTGGTATAAACCGTGAGCTTCCCCAGCAGGGTGAGGCGCTGGCACATCTTCTCCAGGGGGTATTTGGCCAGACGGGCCTCGATGAAGTCGCCTTGGCGGGTGTGCTGCAGGTCCATGTGGTCGATGATGGTCTCGATGAGGCGGGTGCGGCGCTCCCGGCGCTCGGGGGTGGAGCCGCCCCCCCGGAAACTGAAGGTGAGGTAGTTGTCGTTCAGCACCTCGGAGACATAGGCCTCCACGTTGGAGAGGTGGTAGCCCAGGCGGATGCTGAAGTTCATGTAGTTTCTGGAGAGCACCACATAGCTCTGGTCCCGCCAGGGGTCGGCCCCTTGGGCCACCTCCGCCTCATCCTTGACAAAGACGGAAGAAAGGCTTTTTACCCCCGGGGCCGGTTTGGGCCAGGGCATGCTCCTCAAGCCCTGCCAGAAGGCCTTGAAGGGGAGGGAGTCGATGTCGGAGGGCCGAACCCGCCGGCGCCGACGTTTGAGCCCGCCCCCCAGGTCCAGGAGGCGCAGCTTCAGGGGGATGTCCGCCTCCAGCTCCTGCACCTCCCCGGTTTCGCCGAGCTCCAGCTCGGTCATGCGGAAGAGCTCCCGCATGGCGTATTCATGGCCGTAGCGCACAATGTCGTGGATGGTGCGGCAGCCCTCAGGGGTGAAATTCTCTCCCCGGGGATTGATGAGATTCAGGGGGATGACCTTCTGGAGCACCGCCTTGAGGACCTGAAAGACGGGGCTGTCCGCCAGGTCGCTCTCCCGGCGCTCCCGGCCTTCCAGCAATTCCGGAATAATCCCGTCATAGACGTTGTTGTAGTCTGCATCCACGGTGACCAGCTGGCCGGGGGTGAGGACCCGGGTGGCCTTGCCGGTGTCCAGGATGGTGGGCACCTGGAATTCCCGGGCCAAAAGCGCCATGTGGCCGGTGACGCTCCCTGCGTCGGTGAGGATGGCCGCGGCCTGGCGCATGACGGTGACGAACTTGGGGGAGGTGAAGCGGGACACCAGCACCCCGCCGGGGGGGAAGTTTCTCAGGTCCTCATCGGTCTTCACCAGGACCACGGGCCCGGCGCCCACCCCCCGGCAGGCCACCTTGCCGGAGTCCAGGAGCACCGGGTATTCCTGTTTCAGCCGGGGGCGGGCCGAGGGAGCCCGGCGGGCCTGGACCCTTAAGGGGCGGGTCTGCAGGAGCCACAGGCGGCCGTCCTCCCCCAGGGCCCACTCCACATCCTGGGGCTTGCGGAAATACTCCTCCAGGCGGCGGGCCCAGTCCACCAGGTGGGCCAGATGCTCCCGGGTGAGGCAGGGCGCGGCCGCTTCCGCCGGCGGCACCGGCTCCTGCACTTCCCCGCCCTCCGGCCGCCATACCAGCCGCACGGGCTTGGCAGGAATGGTCTGTTCCAGGATCTCCCCCGGCGGCTCATAGGCGGCCAGGTAATGATCGGGCTGCACCTTGCCGCCCACCGCGTACGTGCCCAGGCCCCAGACGGCGTTCACCAGGACGGCGTCCCGCTCCGGCGCCTCGGGCTGACGGGTGAAGAGCACCCCGCTGGCCTTGGCCCGGATGAGGGGCATGACCACCACCCCCATGGCCAGCTCCTCCTCGTTGAAACCCTTGTCTTTGTAATAGAACAGGGCCCGGGGGGTGAAGAGGCTGGCCAGGATGTCCTTGTAGCGGGCCGCCAGGTCGTCGGGGGGGACGTTGAGAAAGCTCACATACTGGCCGGCGAAGGTGAAGGCCAGGTCTTCCCCCACGGCGCTGGAGCGCACCGCCAGGAAGGGCCGCTCGCCCAGGCGGCGGCAGAGCTCTTCATAGGCCGCCGCCAAGGCCTTCTCCAGCTCCGGGGGCACCTGGGCCGCCAGGATGATGGCCTTGAGCTCCTCGCTCACCCGGGCCAGGCTGTCCAGGTCCTCCAGGCTCCAGCCTTTGAGGAGCTCGGTGATCCGTTGGGAGAGATGATTGTGTTCCAGGAATTTTTTGTAGGCCGCAGTGGTGATGGCGAAACCCGGCGGCACCGGCAGCCCCAGTTTCCGGATGACCTCCCCCAGGTTGGCGGCCTTGCCCCCCACCAGCGGCGCCTGGGACAGTTCCACGGCGGCCAGGTCCAGGACCAGGGGCCCGGCGGGGATTTCCCGGCGGTGTTCCAGGAGGGCCTCCACCTCCCGGCCAAGCCGGGCCGCGGCCTCCTTCAGCTTCCCGTAGCGCCCCTCCCCCAAGCCGTCCAGGGCCTCAGCCAAGGCCCGGGTCTCCTCCAGCAACTCCCCCACCGAGGCCCGGATGTAAGCCATATCAAAAATAAATTCCCCGGAGAGCTTCTCATTCATGTCGGCCATGAGGGCTAGGGCGCGGTTGTTGGCCTTAAGCAGCCGCTGGAAATGGGCATAGCGGGAGGCCAGACGGGCCGAGGGCGGGGACTCGGGGGCGCCGCCGGTGAGGCGTTTGAGGGAGCGTTTGATGACTTTCATGACAGGAGGCGTCACTGAGCGGTTCCTACACGTGCCTCCGGACTGCTCACCAGGTGCGGTCCAGAACTTCCACCTGCCCATTGCTGAGGTAGTATTTGCTCACCACCAGGTGCAGGCGGCCGGCGGCCAGGGCCTCCCGGATGATGACGCTGTCCCGGCTCAGCTTCTCCTTAAGCCGCTGAAGATGGGCCACGGTGGCCGCCTCCACCAGCTCCGGGCCGGTCAGTCCCTGGGCCTTGGCCTGGGCCGCGGCCGGGGCGATCTCCTTCACCACCGCGGTGATGTGCCCTTCCTCCAGGTCCGGGTGCTGCACTGCCGCGGTCACCGCGCCGCACGCTTCGTGGCCTTTAATCACCACCAGAGGCACATGCAGGTGGGCCACCGCATATTCCAGGCTGCCCAAGCTCGCAGGTTCCAGCACCAGGCCGGCGGTGCGCACCACGAAGAGGTCCCCCAGGGTCTGGTCGAAGATGATTTCCGCCGGCACCCGGGAGTCCGAGCAGCAGAGCACCGCCGCCATGGGGCTCTGCCCCCGGGTGAGGGAGCGGCGCAGGTCCAGGAGGTCCCGCCCCTTGAAGAAACCCTGGACGAAGCGCATGTTGCCTTCCAGCAGCCGCTGCCAGACTTCCTGGGCGCTGAGAGTCGTTCCTATGGTTGCCATGCGTCACCTATGCCGATGGGATTATCATTTCCGAAGGCCCGAGCGAAAGCGAAGGCGGTTCTCCCGGTTTCCCCAGGCTCCCCCAGGAAAAACAGGCGCAACGCCCGCCCCTGAGGCTAAGGGGTGCCGCCCTCCAGTTGGCGGCGCAGGGCCTTGTTCTGCTCCACCAGCTCCCGCCAGCGCATGGCCTTGTCGATGGCCAAAAGCAACTGCTCCTTGCGGAAGGGCTTGGTGATGTAATCGAAGGCACCCTTGGCCATGGCCTCCTCGGCGGTCTCCAGGGAGCCGAAGGCGGTGATCACCAGCACCAGGAGGTCGGGGTCCTGCTGCCGGGCAAACTCCAGGAGCTCCATGCCGTCCATGCCCGGCATCTTGAGGTCGGTGAGCACCAGGTCGAAACGCTCCTTTGTCAGCAGCTCCTTGGCTTCCAGGGGGTTGTTGGTGACCACCACCTGATGGTCGGTGTAGCCTTCCACCATCATCTTCAGCAGGGAGAGCATGTCCAACTCGTCGTCCACTGCCAGAATGCGTCCCATGAGTGCCTCCTCCCTGCCTTACGCCGGGGGCAGGGTGACATAAAAAGTGGTGCCGGTGGGGCCGCTGCCCGGATCCTGAGCGGTTCTGGTCTCAAAGCGGATGTTGCCGCCGTATTTTTCCACAATGGCATGGGCCACCGACAGGCCCAGCCCGGTGCCTTGGCCGGCCTGTTTGGTGGTGAAGAAGGGATCGAAGATGCGGTCCACATACTCCCGGGGGATGCCGGTGCCGGTGTCCGCCACCATTGCCTCCACCTGGCCGTTGGGCGTCAGCCGGGTGCCCAGGGTGAGACGGCCTCCCTCAGGCATGGCGGCAATGGCATTGGTGATGAGATTCAGAAAGACCTGCTGCAGCTCCCCGGCATCGCCCCGCACCCGGGGGAGGTGGGGAGCGAAATGGGTCTCCAGCTCCACCTTCTTCACCAGCAGGGTATTTTGCACCAATTTCAGGAGATTTTCCAGCTCCCGGTTGAGGTCGCAGGATTCCTCCGGTTTGGCCGGGGTGCGGGCGAAGCTCATGAGATTTTCCACGATGCGCTTGCAGTTGAGGCCCTGGCGCTCGATGGTCTTGAGCATCTCATACTGCTTGCTGTCCTTGGGCGTCATATCCAGGAGCATTTCGGTGAAGCCCAGGATGATCCCCAAGGGGTTGTTGATCTCATGGGCCACCCCGGAGGCCAGGGTGCCGATGGAGGCCAGCTTCTCGGTGCGGGCCATCTGCTCTTCCATGAGGTGCCGGTCAGTGATGTCCCGGGCGAAGATGAGGACCCGCTCCACGGTGCGGCCGTCTTCCCCGTAGAGGGGCACGAAGTGGCTGGAGAGCCAGTACTGGCGGCCCCGGATGGTCATCTGGCCCTTGTGCTCCACGTTGCGGCCGGTAGTGAAGACATAATGCACCTGGTCCAGAATGACGGCGGCATCCTCCGGCGCAAAGAACTCATAGAGGGAGCGGCCCTGCAGGCCGATGGCCGGCATGCTGAAGGCCCGGGCGGTGGCGGTGTTGGCCGCCCGGATGAACCCCTGGCTGTCCACCATGAAGATGAAATCCGGGGAGCGCTCCACCACCGAGCGGTAGCGCTCTTCGCTCTTTTTCAGCTTGGCGGTGGCCCGCTCCACCTCCTCCTGGAGGCTCAGGGTCCAGCGGCGCTCATGGTAGAAGATGACCAGGGCCACCCCCAACAGCGAAAAGATGAGGATGCCCTGGATGAGGAACTGGCGGATGTAGAGGGAGGAGATGGTGCCCGCCACCTCCTCGATGGGCGCGGTGACCGCCACTGCCCAGATGCGGGTGCCCACCGGGTCCACATGGGGGTAATAGCGGGGGCCTTCGGTGTCCACGTGGGCGTGGGTGAAGGCCACGAACTTCTCCATGCGCTGGATGACGCCCCGGTGCCAGCCGGAGATGTAGCGGGCGGTGCCGTCCTCCCCTTTGAGCATCCGCGCTTTTTGGATTTCGTTGATCTTGTCGAAGCTGATGGCGGGGTTGCGCCGGCCCCGGGCGGTGAAGGCGTCATCCCCGATGAAATCCCGCTCCGGATGGTAGAGAAAGAGCCCCTGCTGGTCAATGACCCAGGCATAGCCGGTGCGGCCGGAGCGGATGGTGCCACAGGAGCTGGCCAGAAAGGCGCTGATGTCGATCTTAAAGACCAGCACCCCTCCCAAACCTCCCGGCGCCCGGGGATGGGCCTCATCCACGCTCTCCAGGTAGATGGGAGTGGCCATGATCATCACCGGCACCTTGAAAAGCCCCTGATGTTCCACCTCCACCTGACCGTGGTAGATGCGGCCCTTGTTCACCGGCTCCTGGGCCCACTGGTAGTGCGGCGTGGCGGTGAAATCCTCCTTGACCACCCGGCTCCCCTGGGCGTCCAGCATATAAGCCCGCTGGCCGTCTAGGGTCAGCCGCAGAATTGCGGTCACCCCCAGGCGGGCCAGTTCGTCGAAGCTGATCTGCATGCGGTTGGCCCAGGCCGGGCTCTCCAGATATTGGATGGCGGGGGAATAGGCCAGGATGCGCATCTCCCGGCGCAGAAAGGCCAGGTCGTCCTCGATTTTGCGCGCCGCGGCCCGGGCCAGGATGAGCTGCTGCTCCTGGAAGTCGTCGGCGATGATCTCCTGGGTGCGCCGCAGCGACAGCAGCCCCAAAATAAAGGCCACCGCCAGGAGCACCACCACCAGGATGCCCAGGAGTTTGAGGAGGCGGGGGAAGCCGATTTTTTCCACCAGGTGGGCCATGCGGGGCCTGATTTCTCGGACAGTTTCTATAAAATTTTAGAATAGTTAAGCCATAAGGTCAAGGGAAGCCGCCAACCCAGGCCCCTCTCGCCCTAGAGGCCTTCCAGCTCCTCGCTCTCCTTGCCGGAGAGCCGAAACGGGGGAAGGGAGAGCTCAGGAAGTCCCTGGTCCCCTCTGCCGTCGCCCGGCTCCCTCCCATTTTAACGAAATCTTAACAGGCCACCCCCTCTTTTTAACCCCTTTTTTACACCCCCTTTGCTATTCCCTCATCAGGCAGCCGCGGGGACCGGCCGCATCAGGCCGGGGCGGCTGCCGGCCACACCGACTCAGGAGGCTGCCATGCCGCAAGAGAAGAAGGTCAAGGATTTCATGATCCCTCTGGAGGATTACCCTCACATCCCCTATTGGTTCACTTTGCGCCAGGCCATGGCCATTGTGCGGGAGGCCAGCATCAAGTTCGAGGGCTCCTTCGAGCCCCGGGCGGTGTTGGTGTTCGATGAGAAATACCAGCTCATGGGGATGCTCACCCTAAGAGACATCGTCCGGGGGCTGGAGCCCCGCTTCCTCAAGGACTCCGGGCTCATCAAGGCGGATCCCAGCCTGACGGTCCTTCTCAAGGACCTCTTCGGACCGGGCCTCAAGGAGGCGTCCCAGAAACAGGTGAGCGAGGTCATGAGCCCCATCCGGGTGACGGTGAACGCCGAGGACCCCATCGCCAAGGCCCTGGCCCTGATGATCCTGGAGAATGTGGGCATGATGCCGGTGATGCAGAACCAGAAGGTTGTCGGCATGGTGCGCATGAACGAACTCTTCCAGGAAATCTCCAAAATCGTCCTGGGTGACTGAGTCCCGTTATCCCCGAAGGAGAGAAAACCATGGCGGAAGAAACCAAAAAGGTCCCCTTGAGCGCCGGTCTCCCGGAGATGCCGGAAGAGATCGTCCTGGCGCCCCCTAAGAAGGTCATCGACTGGAAGCGCATCTTCTTCATCTGTCTGGGTTTGGGGTTATTTTTCCTGTTTTATGCCCTGCCGGGCCTGCCGGATGCGGTGGACCCCACGGGCAAGGTCTTCAAACTCCCCTGGGAGGGCAAGATGGCCCTGGGGCTCTTTCTCATGGCCGGCATCTGGTGGGTCTTTGAGGTGATGCCCATCGGCGCCACCGCCATCGCCATCGGGCTATTTCAGGTGCTCTTTTACATCCGCAGTGCCAACGAAGCCTTGAAGGACTTCCTGGACCCCTCAGTGTGGTTCATCTTTGGCTCGGTGGTCATCGGCACCGCCTTCACCGCCAGCGGCCTCACCAAGCGGATGGCCTACAAGATGCTGGACCTGGTGGGGGAAAAAACCAACTTCATCCTCCTGGGCACCTTCCTGGTGGTGGCCGCCATGACCCTGCTCATGGCCCACACCGCGGTGGCCGCCGCCGTCTTTCCCTTGCTTCTGGCCATCAATGCCCTGTACAGCGAGTCCGACCAGCCCACCAAATTCGGGAAGGGATTGTTCATCGGCATGGCCTGGACCGCAGGGGCCGGCTCCATCATCACCTTTCTGGGGGCCGCCCGGGGCGTGGCCGCGGCGGGCATGTTCAAGGAGTTCACCGGCAATGACATCGGCTTCTTTGAGCTCATCTGGTACATGTTCCCCATCGGCTTCCTCATGGTCATCCTCATCTGGCTCATCATCATCATCTGCTTCAAGCCGGAGCGGGCCAGGATCGAGGGCCTCAGGGAGAAGGCCCGGGAGCTCACCCGGGAGCTGGGCCCCATGAACAACAAGGAAAAATTCGTCATCTTCACCATGGTGGCCATCATCGCACTTTTCATGCTCAAGTCCTTCGCCCCCTGGAAAGTCTTCCAGGATCTGGACCGGGCCGGCATCATGCTCATCGCCACGGTGGCCTTCTTCCTCACCCGGGTGTTGACGGTGGAGGATCTGGAGACCATCCCCTGGAACATCATCCTGCTCTTCGGCGGCGCCATGTCCATCGGTTTCTGCCTCTGGAAGACCGGCGCGGCCCAATGGCTGGCGGTGCACTGGCTCACCATGTTCCTCAAGGCCCATCCGTTGATCTTCATCCTGGGCATCGCCTTCTTCGTCCTGTGCATGACCAACTTCATCATGAACGTGGCGGCCATCGCCATTTCCCTCCCCGTCTCCCTGGTCATCGCCAAGTACCTGGGGGTGGCGCCCCACGTGATTCTCTTCGCCTCCCTGGTGACCGCCGGCATGCCCTTCAACCTCCTCATCGGCGCGGCGCCCAACGCCATCGCCTATGAGAGCAAGCAGTTCACCACCGGGGAGTTTTTCATTTACGGCCTCATCCCCAGCGTGGTGCTGATGGCGGTGTTGGCGGTCTTTGTCTGGTACATCTGGCCCCTGCAGGGCATGCCGGTCTTGGTGAAGTAACGTTGCGGGGAGGACGTGTGAGGAGATGCCTATGAGACCGATGTGGCGTCTGTGGCTGATCATGGCGGTGCTTTTCAGTCTGTCCGGGGTGGGGCAAAGCCCGGCGGCGGAGCCGGCAGGCCCCGGGGATCGCCTCACCCTCTCCGGGGTGGTGAAAAACCCCCAAGGCAAGGGCGTCAAAGAGGTGGACATCGAGGTAAGGGTAAACGGCCAGATGGTCCACCCCCTGGGCAAGGAAGAAGAGATCGTCACCGGCAGCAACGGCGGCTTCGTGGCGGAATTCCTCCTGCCCTCGGGGACCCTCCCCGGCGCCCGGGTGGAGGTGAGCGGCAAAAAACCCAGTTGGCGGCCCCTCCCGGCCACCGCCGTGCAGGTGGTGGAGACCGGGATGGATGAGCAGGGCAACCGCCTCTTCACCGCCAACCACACCTTCACCCTGAACCGGGCCGTCACTCCGGCCTTCTGGATCGCCACCCTGATTTTATTGGGGGTGTATGTGCTCATCGCCGCGGAGGTGATGCACCGCACCCTGGCCGCCCTCTTGGGCGCTGCCCTGGTGCTCTTCATCTCCTACACCGCCGGCACCTTCGACAAGAGCTATTTCATCCTCTCCTTCGAGGATGCCATGCGGGCCATCGACATGAACGTCATCTTCCTCCTCATGGGGATGATGATCATCGTGGGGGTGCTCAAAAAGACCGGCCTCTTTCAGTGGCTGGCCTACAAGTCCTACGCCCTGGCCCGGGGCAACGTCTTTGTCCTGAGTTTCATCCTGCAGATCGTCACCGCGGTGACCTCCGCCTTCCTGGACAATGTCACCACCATGCTGCTGCTTATCCCGGTGACCATCGAGATCGCCGTCACTCTGAAGATCAATCCCGTGTACCTCCTCATTCCGGAGGTCTTCGCCAGCAATGTGGGGGGCACCGCCACCCTGATCGGCGACCCCCCCAACATCCTCATCGGCTCTTATGCCAAGCTCACCTTTGCCCAGTTCGTGGTGAACCTGACGCTGGTGTGCGCCGTCTGCCTGGTGGGCTCCGCCCTGTGGTATCTGTGGTGGTACAAAAAAGGGTATCTGGAGGCGGACGTCCAGGACGTGAACCGCACCATCGCCTACCTGAAAGAGGAATACCGCATCACCGACCGGAAGCTGACGGTGATGGGGCTCGGGGTCCTGGCCTTCGTCATCTTCCTCTTCATCGTCCACGGGGTGCTGCACATGGAGCCCTCGGTGGCCGCCCTCATCGGCTCCATGCTCCTTTTGGTCATCTCCCGCGTTGACATCGTGGAGATGCTGGAGCATGAGGTGGAGTGGCCCACCCTCATCTTCTTCATCGCCCTCTTTATGGTCATCGCCGGGGCGGAGGAGACGGGCCTCATCCAGATGATCGCCGAGTGGGTGCTCAATGTCTCCAAGGGCAACCTCACCATCGCCATCATCATGATCCTGTGGGTGAGCGCCATTGCCAGCGCCTTCATCGACAACATCCCCTTTACCGCCACCATGCTCCCCATCGTGCTCTTTTTGAACGAGAGCATGGGGGTGACCAACAATGTGCTCTGGTGGTCTCTGGCCCTGGGGGCCTGCCTGGGGGGCAACGGCACCATGATCGGCGCCTCCGCCAACGTGGTGACCGTGGGACTGATGGAAAAGGCGGGCTACCATGTCTCGTTTCTGGGCTACATGCGGGCCTGCTGGTGGCCCATGATGATCACGGTGATCATTTCGATGGGGTATCTCCTGCTCTTTTACTGAGTCTCACAAGGAGGTTTGCCAGCCGAACCGGAATCATGGTAAGATACCCCTGGCCCTGAGGGCGGCGGTGCCGCCAAGTCAGGAGCCGGGCTGCAGGGGATAAGCCGGGCGCTTAGAGCTTATCCCCCACATATGGCCGCAGTGGGAGGGCCTGCCAGGCGGAGACTGTCACCCTGGCAGGCCTTTTTCTTTCAGGAAAAGGAGAGACGAGAAATGCGGAGACTTGGCTGGTGGGGAGGAATTCTGGTTGTGGCAGCCCTTGTCGGGGTTTCGGCGCTGTCGTCCCTGTCCGCTGTCCCGCCGGGGGACCGGCTCACGGTCTTCGGGGTGGCCTCCGACGCCCAGGGGAAGGGGATCAAGGAAGTGGCGGTGGAGCTTCTGGTGAACGGGCAGCCGGTGCCGCCGGTGGAGAAGGAGCCCCCGGAGACCGGCCGCAGCGGCAGCTTTGTGGCCCATTACCTCCTGCCCGCCGGGAGTCTCCCGGGAGCGGACCTCATTCTCCGGGTCCATAAGCCCAGCTGGGAGTCCCGGGAGATCCGCCTCACGCCGGTGGCTGCGGGCACGGACGCCCAGGGCCGCCGCCTCTTTGAGGCCGAAGCCGACCTCACCCTGGCCCGCCGCCTCACCCCCGCCTTCTGGGTGGCCAGCCTGGTGTTGCTTTTGGTCTATGCGCTCATCGCCGCGGAGGTGATGCACCGCACCCTGGCCGCTTTCCTGGGCGCCTCCCTGATACTCTTCATCTCTTACACCCTGGGCACCTTCGACAAACGCTATTTCATCGTCTCCTTCGAAGATGCCATGCACGCCATTGACCTGAACGTCATCTTCCTCCTCATGGGGATGATGATCATCGTGGGGGTGCTGAAGAAAACCGGCCTCTTTCAATGGCTGGCCTACAAATCCTATGCCCTGGCCAGGGGGAATATTTTTGTCCTCTCCTTTATCCTGCAGTTCATCACTGCGTTGGCCTCCGCCTTCCTGGACAACGTCACCACCATGCTGCTCCTTTTGCCGGTGACCATTGAGATTGCGGTGACTCTGAAGGTCAATCCCCTGGCCCTCATCATTCCGGAGGTCTTTGCCTCCAATGTGGGGGGCACCGCCACCCTCATCGGCGACCCCCCCAACATCCTCATCGGCTCCTATGCCAAGCTCACCTTCGTTCAGTTTGTCCTCAACCTGGGGCTGGCGGTGCTGGTCTGTCTGATCGTCAGCTCCCTGTGGTATCTCTGGTGGTATAAGAAAGGCTACCTGGAGGCGGAGGTCAAGGATGTGGAGCGCACCATTGAATTTCTCCGCCATGAGTACAAGATCACCGACCGCAAGCTGGCGGCCCTGGGGCTGGGGGTGCTGGGCTTTGTCATCCTGCTCTTTCTCCTCCATGGGCTTTTGCATATGGAGCCGTCCATCGCCGCCATCTTGGGGGCTATGCTGCTGCTCACCCTAAGCCGCACCGACATCGTGGAGATGCTGGAGCATGAGGTGGAGTGGCCCACCCTCATCTTCTTCATGGGGCTTTTTATCGTCATCGCCGGGGCGGAGGAGACCGGCCTCATCCAGCTCATCGCCGAAAGCGTGCGGGACCTGTCCCGGGGCAATCTGGCCCTGGCGGTGGTGTTGATCCTCTGGGTCTCGGCCCTGGCATCCGCCATCATTGACAACATTCCCTTCACCGCCACCATGCTCCCCATCGTGGCCTTTCTCAACGTGGCCATTCCCGGGGCGGAAAGCGGGGTGCTGTGGTGGGCCCTGGCCCTGGGGGCCTGCCTGGGGGGGAATGCCACCATGATCGGCGCCTCGGCCAACGTGGTGACCGTGGGACTCCTGGAGAAGGCAGGCTACCACATCTCCTTCCTGGGTTACATCCGGGCCTGCTGGCTGCCCACGCTTTTTACCATCATCATCTCCATGGCCTATCTGCTGCTTTTTTACTGATGGCCGTGAGGGGAGGGGCGGTACATACCGCCTTCCCCTCCCTGCCGGCCATATGGGTGGGGGGGAGGATTCGGGGTTAACGGTCCTAGGACCCTTCCCTCACCCGTCAGGTGCGCCTTCAGGCGAGGTGCACACGCCAGGAAGCGCCTCCACCGCCTTCCCGGCGTCGCCCCCCAAGCCCTCCCGGCCTTGACCCCCTCACGGTTTGGGGGTATCTTTCCTCCAGGGAATTCCTAAAGGAAATGGAATGGATATGCCCCTGGAAGGGCAGGTGCAGCCTGGGGACACTTTCCCTCCCGCCGAAGAAGGCGGGCGCCCGCGGCTTTTGGTCTGCCTGCCGCCCGCGGCAGTTGCGCTAGAGCTGGTGCGCCTGGCCCACCGCCGGGCCGCGGCCCTGGAAGCCGACTGGTTCGCCCTGACAGTGGAAACGCCAGGGCAGGCAGACCTTCCCTCCGAAAAGCAGGAAGCCCTCCGCCAGGCCTTTAAGTGGGCGGCCCAGCTGGGGGGGCAGGTGGTGCAGGCCGCCGGCGTCCGGGTGGGCCCGGAGATCCTCCGGTTTGCCCGGGAGAACCGCATCACCGCCCTTCTGGTGGGGCGGAGCCGGCGCCGCGGCTGGCGGCGGCTGTGGCGCCGGCCACTGGCAGATTATCTCCTGCGCCACAGCGGAGTGGAGGTCTGGGTGGCGCCGCTGCCGGCAGGGGAGTCCAAGAGGAGCGCGTCCCCCCATGTCCTGCCCCTGTCCCGCCGACTTCTGAGAGAATCCGGGCTGGCCGCCGCGGGGGTGGGGCTCACCAGCGCGGTGGCCGGGCTGGTCTCTCCCTGGCTCTCCTTCACCGGAGTGGTGCTCCTCTATCTCCTGGCCGTGGCGGTGCTCTCCGCGGTCCTGAGCCGGGGGCCCGCCCTTCTGGCAGCCGGAGCTGCGGTGGCGGCGGCGGACTTCCTCTTTGTGCCGGAATACTGGTCCTTCCGCATCGCCTATCCGGATTATGCCCTGACCTTGGTGGTCATGCTGGCGGTGAGTCTCATCATCAGCGGGCTCACGGCCCGCAGCCGCTTTCAGGCCCGGGTGGCCAGGCTGAGGGAGCGCCAGGCCGCGGCCATGTATGAATTGGGGCAGAAACTGAGCCTGGCGCCGGACCGGGAGACGCTTTTGGCCACCGCGGTGGCCCACCTGGAGGAGGTCTTTGAGGCCCGGGCCTCGGTGCTGCTGCCGGGAGGGGATAGGGAACTCAGGCTGGCGGCGGGGCCGCCGCTTCCCGAGGACGTGCGGGAGGCCATGGTGGCCCGCTGGGTCTACCGCCACCGCCACCCTGCCGGGGCCGGTACCGCCACCCTGCCGGCGGTCAAGGCCCTGTATGTGCCCCTGGGCCCGCCCCAGCAGCCGGTGGGGGTGCTGCGGGTGGAGCTGCCGGACAGGGGCATGGCCGCCTCGGAGATGCTGCCTCTCCTTCAGGGGCTGGCCCGGCAGGTGGGTCTGGCCCTGGAGCGAGAGGAGCTCTCCCGGCAGGCCCGGGCGGCCCAGGTGGAGGTGGAGGCGGAGCGGCTGCGCAACCTGCTGCTCAGCTCCGTGTCCCATGACCTGAAAACGCCCCTCACCGTGATTGCCGGTTCCGCCAGCACCCTGCTGGAGAATCCCGGGCTGGACGAGGCCACCAGGACGGAACTGGCCCACACCATCTATGAGGAGGCCCGCCGCCTGGACCGGCTGGTGCACAACCTCCTGGAGATGAGCCGCCTGCAGTCCGGGCGGGTGGAGTTGAACCGGGACTGGCATGACCTGGAGGAGGTGCTGGGAAGCGCCCTCAACCAGTTGGAGGCCCGGCTGCAGGGGCGGGCCCTGACGCTGGAGCTGGACCCCGACCTGCCGCTGGTGCACCTGGATGCCCTGCTCATCGAGCGGGTCTTCATCAACCTGTTGGACAACGCCCTCAAATACAGCCCCGAGGAGCGGCCCATCACCCTCAGGGCATTCCGGAGCAACGGGGAGGTGGTGGTGGAGGTGGCGGATCAGGGACCGGGTCTGCCCCCCGGAGCGGAGGCCAAGGTCTTCGACAAGTTTTACCAGGCGGCGCCGGGCAGCCACCGGGGCGTGGGGCTGGGCTTGAGTATCTGCCGCAGCATCGTGGAGATCCACGGCGGCCGCATGGAGGCGGCCAACCGGCCGGAAGGCGGGGCAGTCTTCCGCTTCAGCCTGCCCCTGGGGGAGAATGCCCCCGCCCACAGCCAGGAGATGCCCCCGCCGCAGGGGATCGTTCCATGAAGCCCCGGATTCTTTTAATCGAGGACGACGTCCATATAAGGCGGTTTTTGCGGGCCAGCCTGCCCACCCAGGGCTATGAGCTCCTGGAGGCGGCCGACGGCCGGGAGGGGCTGAGCTTAGCCGCTTCCCAGCCGGTGGAGGTCATCCTCCTGGACCTGGGCCTGCCGGACCTGGAGGGCATCGAGATCATCCGCCAGGTGCGCCAGTGGTCCCGGGTGCCCATCATCGTGCTTTCCGCCCGGGATCAGGAGCGGGAGAAGGTGATCACCCTGGATGCCGGTGCCGATGATTATCTCACCAAGCCCTTCGGGGTGGGGGAGCTCCTGGCCCGCATCCGGGTGGCCCTGCGCCGCTCCCTCCAGGACCGGGAGGGCCGGGATGAGAGTCTCTTCGAAGTGGGGAACATCCGGGTGGATCTGGAGAGGCGGCAAGTCTATCGGGCCGGGGAGGAAGTGCATCTCACCCCCACCGAATACAAGCTTCTCACCGTGCTCATCCGCCACGCCGGCAAGGTGGTGACCCACCGCCAGCTCCTCAAGGAGGTCTGGGGGCCCTCCTTTGTGGATCAGGGGGCATATTTGCGCATCTTTGTGCGCCATCTGCGGCGCAAGCTGGAGGACAATCCCGCCCGGCCGGCCTTCCTCCTCACCGACCCCGGGGTGGGCTACCGCCTTAGGGCCCCGGAGGAGTGAAGCAGGCAGCCGCAGGCGGAATTCATGAGGGGAGAAGGTAAGCCCAAATCGCCGAACCCCCTTCTGCCGGCGAGGTTTTTTTCCCTGAAGAATCCTGCCGCCCGCCTTTTTGGCCAGGCATCTCCCGATACGCAGGGGTTCCTGAAAAGGGAACCTCACGCTTCTCAGGCGCATCAAAAGTGGCAGGATGGGGGATGGACTGTAACAGCGATGCCTTGGCGAAACCTCCACGGCGCCAGCCAGTAACCCAGGGAGGAAAGAGGCGGTCTCAGCGGTCCGGCTTTTCAGAGTTTGGCTGGGCAGGGGTGTCGTCGGGGCATTGGCAGAGCCCGTGTTTGTGCACCAGCTGCCCCAGTTTGTGGCAATAGAGGGCCGAGAAGGTGCGGCAGGAGCCGGCCCCGTCCACCGCCTCGGCAGGGGGGAAGGAGGCCTCGGGGCAACTGAGATCGCACCAGCGGGGCATACCTCTCCTCCTTCTCGCGAATAATCTGTCATACCGGCCCCGGCCGGTTTGACGAGGGGAATGCCGAGGAAGCCTGGCCCTCCCCTGCCTTCGAGCTCCCCACCCTATTCCCCCGATAAGGGGTGGGGGGAGAGGGGGCAGGGGCCGGTGGTTCCTGGCCCCCTCTCCCCCAACAAATTATTTTACCAGCCAGAGCTGCCGCTGCCGCCGGCGCCAGACCTGATACAGCCGCCTCAGGTGCTGCCGGCGGTTGGCGGTCAGTTTCTGATACCCGAAATGTTCGATGATTTTTCGGAAGAAATACTCCTCTATCTCCCGATCGTCAAGGGAGGCGGGCAGTTTCCAGCGATCCATGAGGAGAAAGATTTCCCGGGGCGGGATCTCCTCCAGTTTGCGGAGGCCAGCGGGCCGCTCCACCACGGGAGGGCTGCCCGCCAGCCGTGCCACCTTGCCCTCGGGCTTCCGCTGCCCCAGCTCATCTTCCAGGACGATCTCCCCGGCCCGCACCAGGCTTCCCAAAGCCTCATCCAGCCGTCCCTTGAGTGCCTGTCCCAGCCGCCCCAGATCAGGGCATCCGGCCAAATAGAGGCGATACAGGAGAGGTAACGTAAGAGGGCCGTGAACCTCAATGATTTTCTTCAGGACGGCGGCCAGCTGAGGCAGGGAGGCCTCCCGGGGATCCGGGTATACCGCCAGCGGGGCGACCCCTGGAGCTTCCTCCTTCTCGGGCGTTTCCCCTTCTGAGGCTATGACCGCCGCTTCCGCTGCCGGGGGTTCGGGCTCTTCCGTGCCAGACTCCTCAGGCTCCGGGGATTCGCCCACCGGGTAGATACCCATGTCGTCACAGGCTTGGACAATCCGCGCCACCGCGCGGGAGCGGTCAGCATAAAACTCCGACTCCCGCAACCGGACAAACTGCCAGCCCACCCGCTCCAACTGGCGTTGCCGGGCCAGATCCGCCTCGTAGCGATCCGGCCCATGCCACGCTTCGCCATCACACTCCACCGCCAGACGTCGGTCGCCGCCCTCCACCACCAGGTCGATGCGGTAGCCTGCCGCCTCATATTGGGGCAGGACCCGGTAACGCCGGCGGAGGAGCTCCATCGCCACGTCCACCTCAAACCAGCTTTCGTACGGGGGTGGCTGACTGCCCGGGGATCTCGGGATCTCGTTGGAAGCTCTTTCCAGGCGCTCCAGCTCCTCCGCTTCCGGGCTGACGATCCAAGGGCTGTCAAAGAACCTGAGGAGCCGGGCTCTGAGGCACTCAGAATGAAGGTCCGATAACTGCACACTGTGGAACAGCCACACCTGGTCCCGGGCCCGACTCATGGCCACATTGAACCGCCGGACAAAATCCATTTCGGTGAGCGCCCGGAACTTGTAATCCGGGGAGACCACCAAGGAAAGAAAGATGACCTCCCGCTGGTCTCCCTGGAAAGTGGGGGGAATGCCGCAGCGGAAGCGCCGCTCCCGCAAGGTGCGGGGATCCACCCTGTCCATCAGTTTTCGCTCAATCAACTCCGCCTGGGCCCGCCCCTGGAGCACGATTACCCCGAAAGTCTTGCCCTCGTAGGCCGGGTCTTCCAGACAGCGGCAGACCTGTGCCACCAGCGCCTCGGCCTCCGGGTCGTTGCGCAGGCGCTGCCCCTCCCCCTCGCAGTAACCGCCGGGCACCAAAGTCTTTTTAAGCGGAGGCAGGCGCTCCGGCGGTGGCTGGCGCAAAGGAATGAGGGGGGCCTCACGGTAACACAGGTCATTGCTGAAGCGGATGATCTCCGGCACACAACGGAAGTGCTCTCTGAGGGAAATGAGATTGCTGAAAGCCCGCTCGGCGTGATCAAAGAGGCTGGTGTCCGGCCGGAATTCCGCCCGGAAGTGAAAATCCCGTAGGTGCTCCTGGCCCAGCCGCTCGATGGCATCTTCCCGGATGCCCACCGCTTCCGGGCTGTTCTGCATCTTGTCGCCCACTACGATGACCCGCCGGGCCAGAAGAAACAGGATGAGAGAGGTGATCTCCGCCTGGGAGGCCTCATCGATGATGACGGTATCAAACATCCCCGGGCTGGGATCCACCGTCTCCCACAGTTTGTGCAGGGGCATGATCCAGGCAGGGATGGCAGGCAGACAGGCCTGCAGATACCTGCGGGCCTCCCGGCGTCGTCTGAGGACATACCTGCCCGTCCCTCTGCCGATGCGCCGCATGGCATCGGACCAGGCCTGGAGATTCTGGCGGGTGAAGTCGTCCAGACGGCCAAAAAACGCTGCCCAGGCCTTGGCCGCCGCCAGCCTGGCCGTCACCTCCTGCAGGCGGTGCTGCAACCGGTGGTGTTCCTTTTCCTTCTCCTCCCATCGGCTCGGATCGGTGAATTGCTCAAGCCAGCCCCGGGCCGAGGCCCAGTGCCAGGCCTGCTCCAGGGCGAGGAGGCAGGACTGCCAGGCTGGATCCCCCTGGTGAGCTCGCAGGCGCGCGGCCATCTCCGGCCAGGTCTCCTGAATCCGGGTTATAAGCCGTTGATATTGCGTCAGGCGCTCCTGCCGGCGCCGGACCTCCTCCCGCCGGTGCCAGGCCTTGTCCCAGGCCGCCGGATCCAGCCGCTCCACGGCCCCGGCCAGTTCTGTCAGGCAGGGGTGCGGCGCTCTTTCCCCGGGCACCCGCAATTGGCGTGCCAGCCCGGTGAAGATGTGCTGCTGCTCCTGGAGCTCCCGGCGGGCCACCTCCGCCTGCAAGGTCAGACGCCAACGTTCCCGAGCCTCCGGCTGAGCCAAATGCACCCGCTGCTCCGGGGGCAAAGAGGAGAAAAATTCGTTCCCCAGACTCTGCAGGCCGTGCAGATAATCCCTCAGGGCGGCGGCCTGCTCCCGGGCCTGGCGGGCCCGGTGGGCCAGGTTGGCCGACGGAAGATCGGAGCCCGGCCACAGGGAAAAGAATTTTTGCACCGCCAGCTTAAGGTCCAGTTGGGCGAGGAGGTCCTTTAGGGTCTCCACGTCGTCAGGGGGACGGCCCGCCACCCGGCAGGCCTGCAACAAATATTGGGTTTCCCGGATGACCCGGGGACGGAAAAGCCAGAATCCCCGACGGCCCCCTGCCTGCAGGTGGGTCAGACGCCGGTGGGCGTCCGCCCTGAGCGCCAGGGGGTCCCTTTCCGGGGTCAGCTCCACATGCCACTCCTGCACCTGGGCCATCAATTGGCCCATCTCCGTAGCGATGGCCCCCACCTGGTCAGAGAGATCCTGCCACCTGGCGACCTCCCCGGCCAGGGAATCCTCCAGGATCTTTTGGGCGAGACTTCCCAAGCTGCGGGCGGCCAGAAAGGCCAGGTCATGAAGGTGGGAGACCTCGGTGAGGCCGGTTTCCAGGGCTTCCCGGGACAGGGGAGCAAGGAGCGCTTGCAGGCCCGCATCCGCCCCGTGCTCCAGCGAAGCGGCCTGGGCCGCGGTGGCCTGCAGCTTTTCCACCAGCTCCTGGAACTCTTCAGGGGAGGGCAGGGCGAAGTCCCCGGTTTCCCGGCGCAGCTCCTCCTCTTCGGCGGGGGTCAGGCGGCCATGCACCTCTGCCAGGACCTCCACCTCCGGGGGCGTGAGAGGAAAGTCGGGCAAAGGGTGGGGCGGCACCGGCACCCACTCAAAGCCTGCCGCCTCGGCCTCCAGTCGCCGGGCAATCAGGGCCGCGGTCCCTTCGTACCCACCGGGGAGATGGTGCCAGTGAGTCTCCCTCTCCCGGAAGGCCCGCAAGTCTCGTTCCACCTGAGCGATTATTATTCTGAGCTGTCGGCGCTCTTCGGACAGCTGCTCGATGAGACGGGCATTCTCCTCACCTTGGCCCTGGTCCCAGAGGTTTTTGCGCTCAATGATGGTTCGCACCCCGGATTCCAGATGCTGTTGGTCTTCCCGGCTGGAGCCCAAAGCCAGCAGGCAAAGGTCCCGCAGGTTGGCGTCGCTCCCGGCCGGCAGCATCTCCCTGAGGACATTGAGGGCCTTGGTGGTATGCGCCGTGATGAGAATCTTTTCCCCCCGGGCCAGGAGGTGGCAGATGAGGTTGGTGATGGTGTGACTTTTCCCGGTGCCGGGCGGGCCCTTCACTACCACCACAGGGCTTGAGTTGAGCCTCTCCAGGATCTGGGCCTGTTCTGCGTTGGCGGCCAAGGGAAAGAAAATATCCTCCACAGGAAGGGGAGGAGGGCTCTCCGAGGTCGCTGGATCACTCTGGGGCAGCCGGCCTTCCGCCACAAATTGCCGCCAGGGCAAGGGGAGGTCGCTCTCGGGGCCGGCTTGCTCGGACAGGCGGCTTATGACTTCTTCATAAGCCGTGGGCCGTCTTTCCCGCAGGATCAGGGCCGGGGCATATCGAACCAGAGGGACCTGAGTGGACCGGGGAGCCGCTGCCATCGCCTCCTCCACCACGGCGTCGCTGCGGAGCCGGTGGGTGATCTCCCGCAGAATTTTCCCTAGCTGGTCCGGCTGCCAAAACTGGTGCTCCAGGTCCTCCAGCAGGTCCTCCACCCGAGTGTCCCGGAGGGAAGGCTGGTCCTGGGGTTCCAGCATATCCAGCGCTACCCGGAAGGAGGTGAAGGAGGCCGCCGGCACCACGGTCAGGCGGCCCCGGGCAGCGTCAAACTCAATTTCCGCCGGCCCCAAGAGGAGGTGCCGCTTGATGGTGGCCCCGAAGGAATCCCGCCACTGGAGCAGGCCCACCCCCAGGAGCAGTTCAAAGCGCTCCTCCGCCTCTTCGAGGCGGCGGCGCATGAAGTCCACTTCCCCATAAACCTGGGCCGCCTCTTCCCATCGCCCTCGCGCCTGCGCCCAGGGCTCCCATTTCTCCATCAGATATTCCAGCCAGGCCTCTTCGATCTCCGGGTGATCCGCCACTCGACGGATTTTCTCTTCCTCAATGGTGAGGGTCCGGGGATGGTCCGGAGGAGCCTCGGGATCCGGAATCTCCTTTTTGACAGTGACCCGGATCTCTTCAGGGAGAACCGGTTCCACCCCGGGTTTTTCCAAGGCATCCTCCGAAATCCACTCCTTGAGGATTTCCGGCAGGGCAGGTCGGGGAGGAGCCGGGGTCTTTTCCACCCGGAGCCAGTAATCCGCTTCGACCTCCGAACCGGGAGGCCTCAGGGCCGGGGAGGAGATTTCGGGGCAATCCTGCGGGAGCTCGGCAAACCACAGCACCCGGTCGTCGTCCCGATATTCGGTCTGGCGGGGGCGACCAAGCCGCACCGCTTCGCGCAGAAAGTCCAGCAAGGAGAGACTTTTGGCACCCAAATCCCGCACCGGTTCGGCCACCATGAACAAGTCACCTCTGGTCGTACATCGGCAGGGCAGAGAGAAGCGTGAAACCCTCCGTCTCGGGTTTCCCTGTTTCTCTGTTTTTACGGCACAAGGCGGATGGAGCCGGGGCCGGCGGTGGTAACCTCGCCAATGCGGGCGGCGTGGGGGAAGCCCTCCCGGTGGAGGGCAGTGAGGATGGCGTCGGCCGCCTCCGGGGCCGCAGCGATAAGGAGGCCGCCGTTGGTCTGGGCGTCGGCCAGAAGATCCAGGAGCACCGGATCCACTCCGGGATCCACCCGGAGGCTGGTGGCGCAGAAATTACGGTTGGCAAAGCTCCCGGCGGGCACCAGCCCCATGGCGGCGTATTCATAGGCCCCGGGGAGAGTCGGCACCCGGCCGGCAAAAATCCTCAGCCCCACGCGGCTGGCCACCGCCATCTCCAGGGCATGGCCCAGAAGCCCGAAGCCGGTGATGTCGGTGAGGCCATGGACGGCGCCGGGAACCAAAGCCTCCCCAGGCAGACGGTTCAAGGCGGTCATCACCGCCACCGCCGCAGCCTCGGACTCAGGGGAGGCCAGGCGGCCTTTCAGGGCCGTGGCGATGATCCCGGTGCCCACCGGCTTGGTGAGCAAAAGCACATCCCCGGGACGGGCCCCGGCGTTGGTGAGGACCCGCTCCGGATGCACCACTCCCGTCACCGCCAGCCCGTACTTGAGCTCGGTGTCATCCACGCTGTGGCCGCCCACCAGAAGCGCCCCGGCCTCGTGGATCTTGTCCAAGCCCCCCGCCAGGATGTCTTTCAGCACCTCCTTGGGCACCGTGGCGCTGGGGTAACAGACAATGTTCATGGCCGTCAGCGGCTGCCCGCCCATGGCAAAGACGTCGCTTAAGGCATTGGCCGCGGCGATCTGCCCGAAGGTGTAGGGATCATTCACCACCGGGGTGAAAAAATCCACCGTCTGGATGAGGGCAATCTCCGACGTCAGGCGGAAGACCCCCGCATCATCCGCGGTCTCAATCCCCACGAGCAGATCCGGGTGGGCCCGGCGGGGCAGCGTCGCCAAGATTTCCTCCAACAACCCGGGAGGAAGCTTGGCAGCTCAACCCGCCGCCCGCACCTGCTCCATCAGCGACTTGTACGCCTGTTCCGTCATGGCGTTTCCCCCATTTATATGGGGGAGGGGGCCAGGGGCCGGTGGGCCCCTGCCCCCTCCCCCCGCCCCTC
>JBBFLF010000017.1 GCA_037481655.1 Desulfobaccales bacterium
GGGAGGGTGGGGGGGCCCCGCTCCCCCAGCCCTCCCCTCAAAAATGAACTGTGGCCACAGTCTCAATTTACCTGCTGCGGCCGGGCCAGGGTCAGGGCCTGGACCAGACGGGTGAGGAGGCTATTCACCGGGGTGGGCACCCCCAAGCGCGCCCCGCGGGCCGCCACCTCGCCGTTTAAGGCCGCGATCTCCGTCTCCCGTCCGGCCAGCACATCCTGAAGCATGGAGGAGAGATTGGCGGCGGTGGCGGCGCACACCTCCTTAAGCCGCACCTCAGGCTCCACGGTGAGCTCCAGGCCCTGGGCGTGGGCCACCGCCTTGGCCTCCCGGGCCGCGGCCACCGCCACCTCCCAGGCCGGGGGGAGCTCCGGCAAGGCACCGTTTCGCACCCTGAGGAGCGCCGTCAGGGGATTTACGGCCACATTCACCAGGAGCTTCTCCCAGAGCATCGCCTCAATATCATCCCGCACCTGGCAGGGGAGGCCCGCCTGCCGGAACTCCTCCGCCACCGCCTCCAGCTCCTGAAGGCTCGCCCGGGAGCCCCGGGGCGCCCCGATGAAGGTGGGGCCAAGTCCGGCAAAGATGACCTCGCCCTCCCGGGGCCGGGTGGCCCCGAGAAAGCTCACCCCGGCCAGCAGGCGTTCCCAGCCTGCCACCTGAGCCAGGCGCTCCAGGTTGCCCAGACCGTTCTGCAAGGTGAGGACCAAGCCGTCCGGGGCCAAAAACAGGGGCAATAGGCGGGCTGCCGCGGCGGTGGCCGGGGCCTTCACCGTCACCACCACCAGGTCCGCCGGACCGGCCTCGGAGGCCGGCCGCACCGGCACCCTGACCCGCCGGGCCTCCCCTGCCGGGGTGCGAAGGAGCAGGCCCTCCCGGGCCAGGCGGGCGGCCCTCTCGGGACGGTGATCCACCAGCACCACCTCCCGGCCGGCCTCATGGAGTTTGACGGCCACCAGGGACCCCAGGGCCCCGGGGCCGAGCACCGCAATTCTCACAGTACCATCCTCAGCGAGCCTTAAGGGCGAACCGGGGAAAAAGTCAGGGGAGAAGAGTCAGGAGCATCGCCCTCTGCGCCTTTGCTTTCCCCGTGGCCGGAAGCTCCCGGGAAAGAGCGGCAATCCGCCTCCAGGGAGGGGCAACGGGGGAGAGAGGCAGTTTGTCGCCTCAGCTTCCGGCCGCCCAAAGAAACTTGAACCTCTTTTTCATCTTATCTGAATTTCCGTCAAGATTCTTTTCCGTTGTGACGAAAAGAGGGATACTGGTATAATCAGGGTGCAGGATGGTACAGAGTATGGCGACGCCGATGACGGTTTCCCGGCAATTGGATCAGGAGCTGGAGAGCCTCAAGCAGAAGCTCCTGGCGATGGCAGCCCTGGCGGAGAGCGCGGTGCAGAAGAGCGTCCTGTCCGTCTCCGAACGCAACTCTGATCTGGCCCGGGACGTCATCACCGAAGATATCACCATCAACCGCATGGAGCTGGACATCGAGGAGCATGCCTTCCGGTTGCTGGCCCTGCGTCAACCCCTGGCCACGGACCTGCGCCTCATTGTGGCGGCCATGCGCATTGCCACAGAGTTGGAGCGCATCGGCGATCAGGCGGTGAACATCGCCGAGCGCGCCTTGGAGCTCAACGCCCGGGAGCCCCTGGAGTTTCCCATCGACATCCGGCCCATGGCCGAGCTGGCCTTAAGCATGGTGCGCACCAGCATCGAGGCCTTTGTGCAGCAGGACCCCCGCTTGGCGGTGCAAGTCTGTCAGCGGGACGTGGAAGCGGACATCATGGACGACGAATACATCCAGAAGATTCTGGATGCCATGATCCAGGAGTCCCGCTGGGTGGTGCGCCTGCATCACTTCATGATCATCATCCGCAACCTGGAGCGCATCGCCGATCTGGCCACCAACATCGCCGAGGACATCGTCTTCATCGTGGAGGGCAAGGTTATCAAGCATCGGTGCGAAGACTGGGCTCTCTTCGCCCCGCCATCCTGACCTGGGCCTGGGCCAGTTTCTCCTCCAAAAACTTCATCTCCTCCTCCAGCCGGGGCTGGATGCGCCGGTCCCGCTCCAGGGTCTGGAGCGCATGCACCACTGAGGAGTGGCTGCGATTGAAGAGGCGGCCCAACTCCGTCACCGTCTTGCCGGTATAGAGCTGGGCAAAATAGAGGGCCACCTGCCGGGCCCGGACCAGCTTTTTCTGCCGGGAACGCCCCAACAAATCCTTGACGCTCACCTGGAAGTAGTCCCCCACCAGCTTCTGGATCTGGGGGATGCTGAGGCGGCTTTCCACCGCCTTGAGGTCGTGGAGCACCTCCTGGGCCGCCCTCAAGGTCACCGGCTCTTGGAGCAGGGTGGCCCGGGCCGCCAGGCAGTCCAGGGCGCTCTCCAGGCGGCGCACATCCTCGGTGAGGTGCTCCGCCAGATACTCCAGGACCGGCCGGGGGGCGGCCAGCGACCGTTCTTCAGCCTTGCGCATCAGGATCTGCACCCGGGTGGGAAAATCCGGCTGCCCGATGGGGGTGATCAGTCCCCCGGTGAGCCGGGAGCTCAGCTCCTTGGAGAGCTGGCCGATCTCCCCGGGCAGATAGCAGCTGGTGAACACCAGGCGTTTCTGCCGGCTCATGAGGGCGTCCAGGGTGTAGCAGAGCTCCGCCTGGATCTTCTCCTTGCCGCTCAAGAACTGCACTTCCTCCAGGAGGAGGACGTCGCACTCCTGGCGGTATTTCTCCTTGAAGCGCCCCATCTGGCCGGCCTTGAGGGAGCGCACCATATCGTTGGCGAAGTCCTCGGCGGTGGCATAGAGGATGCGGGTGCCCGGCTCGGTCTCCTTCAAGAAATTGCCCACCGCCTGGGAGAGGTGGCTTTTCCCCAGACCGGGCCCGGAGGTGAGGAAGAGGATGCCGTTTAACAGGGTGTCATTGCGGGCCAGGGCCTGGGAGGCCTGATAGGCCAGGCGGTTGCAGGCCCCCACCACGAAGCGCTCGAAGGTGAAAGCCCGGTGCAGGGGGCGGCCGTTTTTGGGCGGCGCCAGCTCCGGCAAGGCGGGCTGCACCCCCGGGGGCTGGACCAGGGCCGGCCCCCGACCCCGGCAGGCGGCCACCACCTCCACCGGCCCCTGGTAGCCCAGGGAAGCGAGAATCCGGGTAATGAGGGGCAGGTAATGGTTCTGCAGCCAGCGCTGGGCAAAGGGGTTGGGGCACACCAGGCGCAAGCCCCCCCCGGGGGAGCCTTCCGCCTTCACCGGCTCCAGCCAGAGGGCAAATCCCGAGGGGGAGATCTGCTCCTTCAGATGCTTTCTGGCAGCTTCCCACAAGTCGTCCATGACATCCCCCACTGACAGGGGTATGGTAGCGTCTCCTCCCACCTGCGGCAATGCGGCTCCCCGGCAATGGCAGTTAGCTCCCACCAGACCGGGAAACCGGCCGGCGGGAAGGAAAGCCGTATGGCTGGCGGGGTTGCGGCCGGCATAATTTAAATAATTATTTCAATGAGTTATTCTTTTGGGGTCCAATGATGCCCTCTTTTTTGGGCTCCTCGCCGCGCCGCCGCCGGCCCCCCCAAACTTGACCATTCTCCTCTTTCCTCTTAATTTCATAGGGTGGCGGGGACCTCCCCCTGCAAAATTTCCTAACCTGCTCATTACAATCCAAGAACCTGGCGTAAATAAAATTTTTTTCGTAAATTTAGCATGTTAATAATGTTTTGCGTTTTATCCTGATGGCTTTCCGGTGGATTTCCCATGGCTTTCTCAGGTTTCTCCCTATATCTTTTCAGGGTTTCACTGATCGGGTGGGGCCGCCTCTCCTCCTTGACAAATCCCCGGCAGGGGGTATGATGCCCTTAAGCCCCCCTCCAAGGCGGTCCCATGATTAACTATGTGGCCTATCGCAAGTTCGTCACCCTGAAAAACGGCAAGCGGGTGATGTTCCGGTTCCTGAACGATCAGGATCGGGACAACCTCATCCGCCTCTTCCAGGAGGCCCCGGAGGAGGACATCCGCTTCCTCAAGCAGGATGTCAAGGATGTGAAGCTCATCAATCACTGGGTGGACAATATCAACTACCGCAAGGTCCTCCCCCTGGTGGCGGTGGATCTGGAGGACAACCGGATAGTGGCCGACGCCACCCTGCACCGGGGCAAGCACTCCGCCAAGCACATCGGCGAGATCCGCATCTTCGTCTCCCGGCCTTTCCGCAATCTGGGGCTGGGGTCCCTCATGTTGGAGGAGCTCATCAACCTGGCCCGCAAAGAGGGCCTGCAGTGGCTCAAGGCGGAGATCATCGCCGACCACAAGAAGGTCATCAAGGCCTTCCGGGAGAAGGGCTTCGAGCACCGGGCCACCCTGGACGATTACTTCCTCCGCAAAGACGGCATGACCCACGACGTGGTGCTGATGATGCGGCCAGTGGTGAAACGGGAGGAAGGGGAGTTTTAGCCTTCGGGGATGGATGGGGGCTGGCCTTCAGACGTCTGCCCCTGACGTGTGAGAGAGGGGGCCAGGGACCGTGAGCACCTCTCCCATCCCCTCTCCCCCACCCACTGAAGGGAATGAGACGGGCAGGCTGAGGGGAGGGCGGGGAAGCTGGATTCCCCCGGCCCTCCCTTAAATTTTTTCTTCCGGGAGTCGCAATGGCCGGTGTGGTCTCCGGATTGGAGGTCTTTCTCCGCCAGCCGCCGGCGTGGGTGACCGGCGCCCGGCTGGGGCTCCTCAGCCACCCCGCCAGCGTGGACCGGCACTACCGCCCCGCCCGGGAGCTGCTTGCCGCCCGCTTCCCCGGGCAGCTGGTGCGCCTCTTTTCCCCCCAGCACGGCCTGGGCGGGGAAAAGCAGGACAACATGGTGGCCTCCCCGGATTTCGTGGACCCATATCTCAAGATCCCGGGGGTGAGCCTGTACGGCCCCCGGCTGGCCCCGCCGCCGGAGACCCTGGCCGACCTGGACGCAGTGCTGGTGGACCTGCAGGATGTGGGCACCCGGGTCTACACCTACCAGGCCACCCTGGCCGCCCTGATGGCCGCGGCCGCCCAAACCGGGGTAAAGGTGGTGGTCCTGGACCGGCCCAACCCCATCGGCGGCCTGCAAGTGGAGGGCAACCTCCTCAAGCCGGCCTTCGCCTCCTTTGTGGGCCCCTATCCTCTCCCCATGCGCCACGGCCTCAGCCTGGGGGAGCTGGCCCGTTTTTATCAGGGGGAGTACGGCTTGGCCTGCGAGCTGGAGGTCATCCCCGCCCTTGGCTGGCGCCGCCCCATGTATTTCGATGCCACCGGCCTCCCCTGGGTGCTCCCCTCCCCCAATCTCCCCACCCTGGAGGGCGCCCTGGTCTATCCCGGGCAGGTGCTCCTCGAGGGCACCAATCTCTCGGAGGGCCGGGGCACCACCCGCCCCTTTGAGTTCTTTGGAGCGCCCTTTCTTAACCCCCGGCGCCTCCTGGCGGAGCTGGAGCCGCCCCCGGCGGGCGTCATCTTCCGGGAGGTGCTCTTTGAGCCCACCTTCCACAAGTGGCAGGGCCAGCCCTGCCGGGGCTTCCAGCTCCACGTCACCGACCGGGCCGCCTTCAGGCCCTACGCCACCACCCTGGCGGTCCTCCGGGCGATTTTAAGGCTCCATCCCGACTCCTTCGCCTGGCGGCCGCCGCCCTACGAATATGAGACGGAGCGCCTGCCCTTTGATTTGCTCACCGGGGACGCCGCCATCCGGGAGGCCCTGGAGCAGGGGGTCCCGGTGCCCGAGCTGGAGGCCGCCTGGCAAGGGGAGCTCACCGACTTCCTCGCCCGCCGCCGGCCCTATCTCCTCTACCCGGAGTGAGCCGCCGCCGGCAGTCAGCTTGGTTGTTGGGAGAGGGGGCCAGGGGTCATGGCCCCCTGCCCCCTCTCCCAAACCCTCACCCCCAACCCCTTGTAAGGGGGTCGGAATGCAAGGGGACGGCGGCGGAGCTTTGTTCCCCCAGCCCTCCCCTCAACGAGCTACTTGCCGATGCAGAAGCGGGAGAAGATCTCCTCCAGGAGGTCGTCTGCCGCCGTCTCCCCGGTGAGGCGGCCCAACTCCTCCCGGGCGCTGCGCAGATCCTCGGCCACCAATTCCCAGGCCGGCGCCCCTTTGAGGTGCCCCAGGGCCGCCTCCAGGGATGCCACCGCCGCCTTGAGGTGCTCATGGTGCCGGGCCTGGGTGATGACCTCCCCGGTGGCGGGCACCCCCCCCTCCAAAACCGCGGCCACGATCCTGGCCTTGAGCTCCTCCACCCCCTGGCCGGTAAGGGCCGAGAGCCTGACCTGCGGAAAAGGGGAAATCTGCGCCAGTTCGTCCTCCTCCAGGCCCCGGGGCAGGTCTATCTTGTTCACCACCGTCAAGCCCTGCCGCCCGCTCAGCTCCGCCAGGCGCCGGCGGTCCTCGGCGCTTAAGGGCTGGCTGTGATCCACCAGATACAGGATGACGTCGGCGCTGGCCAGGCGCTCCTCGGTTCTGGCAATCCCCAGCTCCTCCACCCGGTCGCCCGCCTCCCGTAGCCCGGCGGTGTCCGTCAGCCGGACCAACACCCCCTGCCAGCTTACCGCTTCTTCAATGAGGTCCCGGGTGGTGCCGGGGATGTCGGTGACGATGGCCCGCTCCTCCTCCAGAAGGCGGTTGAGGAGGCTGGATTTGCCCACATTGGGCCGCCCGGCCAGCACCGCCCGCACCCCCTCCTTGAGGAGCCGCCCTTCCCGGTAGGTGGCCGTCAGGCGGGCGAGGTTCGCCGCCACCGGGGCCAGCTCGGCGGCCAACGCTTCGGGCGCCACTTCCTCCGCCTCCTCGGGGAAATCCAGGGCTGCCTCCACCCGGGCCAAAACGCGGAAGAGAACCTGCTGCGCCGCGGCCAGCCGCTGTCCCAGGCCGCCGGCCAGATGCTCCTGGGCCACTCGCAGGGCCGCCGTGCTCCGGGCCTCGATGACCTCCAGCACCGCCTCGGCCTGGGAGAGGCTCAGGCGCCCGGAGAGGAAGGCCCGCAGGGTGAATTCCCCCGGCCGGGCCAGGCGGGCGCCCTCCTGCAGGAGCCCGGCCAGGATCTCCTTGAGCACCTGGGGCCCGGAATGGCAGTGAATCTCCACCACGTCCTCCCGGGTGTAGGAGTGGGGGGCCCGCATGACGGTGAGGAGCACTTCGTCAATCACCCGGCCGTGGGCGTCCAAAAAATGACCCAGATAGAGACGGTGGGAAAGAAGGCGCGGCCGGGGCCGCCGGGGCCGGAAGCGGCGCCCGGCGATGGCCTCGGCCATGGGGCCGCTTAAGCGCACCACCCCGATGCCCCCCAGCCCCAGGGGGGTGGCGATGGCGGCGATGGTGTCGTTGAGGCCCTCAGGCGGCAGGGGAATTGTCGGCGGGCTCCTTCTTTTTGGCCGGATAGACCACCACTTTTTTGTACAGGCCCTCGCCCCGGCTCATGGTCTTGAGCTCGCTGTCGCCTTGCAGGGCCAGGTGGATGATGCGGCGGTCGTGGGGGTTCATGGGAGTGAGGGTGACGGGCTTGCCGGTGCGCTTCACCTTGTCCCCGGATTTCAGGGCCAGCTGCACCAGGGCCTGCTCGTGCCGGGCCCGGTAGGATTCGATGTCAATCACCACCCTAAGCTTCTTTTTGCTCTGCTTGGCCAGGATTTTGGTGAGGAGATACTGCAGGGCCTCCAGGGTCTGGCCCTGTTTGCCGATGAGGAGGCCCGCATCGGCGGAGTCGATGGTCAGGGCCAGGCGGTCGCCTTCCAGGGTGGCCTGGACCTGGGCGCTCTCGCCCATCAGCGAAAGCAGGCGGGCCAGGGTGTCCCGGCCCCGGGTCACCACCTCCTCGTCGCTTTCGGCGGCCTCCGGCAGTTCGGGGCCGGGGCGGAGGGCCGCCCGGATGCGGGCCTTGCGGCTCCCCAGGCCGAAGATGCCGGGGGAGCCCACGGAGATGATCTCGATCTCCAGGTTGTCGGGGGGCTGCCGGAAATGCTCACAGGCGTGCTGAATGGCCTCCTCGGTGGTCTTGCCTTCAAATTCGAGGAATTCCATAGGGTGTCCCCACGAGGTCAGGCGAGGTACTTGTTGGTGAAGTGCTGCTGAATAATGGCCAGGATGTTGTTCACCAGCCAGTAGATCACCAGCCCGGCGGCGAAATTGAGAAAGAGAAAGGTGAAGATGATGGGCAGAAACATCATCATCTTGGCCTGGGTGGGATCGCCGGCGGTGGGGGTCATCTTCTGCTGGATCACCATGGAGGCCCCCATGACGATGGGGGTGATGAGGAGCGGATCCTTGGCGGAGAGGTCCGCCAGCCAGACAATGTCCGTAAAGGGAAAGGTGGAGATAAAAGCCGCATGCCGGAGCTCAATGGCGTAGGTGAGGATGTTGTACAGGGCGATGAACACCGGCAGTTGCAGGAGCATGGGCAAACACCCCCCCAGGGGGTTGACTTTGAAGGTGCGATACAGCGCCATGAGCTCCCGGTTCATGGCCTCCCGATCGTCCTTGTACTTTTCCCGGATCTGGGCCACCCGGGGCTGGAGCTTCTGCATCTCCTTCATGGACTTGAAGCTCTTGTGGTTGGGCCACAGGAAGACCAGCCGAATGATCAGGGTGAGGATGATGAGAGACCAGCCGTAGTTGTGGAAGGCCCGGTCGATGAACTTCAGTGAATACAAAAGCGGCTTGGCCAGGATATCGAACCAGCCGAAGTGCACCAGCCGCTCCAGCCCCAAACCGGCGGCCGCCAGGGCCTCCGTCTCCTTGGGGCCGGCATAGAAGGTGAAGGCGGCCTGGGTGGTCTGGCCGGGGCTCACGGTAAAGGGCAGGGTCATCTGGCCGGAAAGCGCCGTGGGAGCCGGCTGGGTCAGGTTCACCGTGCCCTGGGGCTGGTTCGCCGGGGCCAACGCGAGAAGGAAATACCCTTCGTCCAGGACCGCCCAGTCCAGTTTGCCGGTGAAGGTCACCGGGGCCTTGAGGCCGGCATGGGTCTCCTCCAGGCGGCGGTTGATGAGGGTGTGGGCCATGAGGTAGCCTTTGCGGTCGGCGGCCTCGGTGGCGCTCAAGGTCAGCTCCAGTTGCCCTTCCACGGGCTGGGACACCCGGCCGGCGGCGCTTACCTCCATCTCCATGACGTAATTGTGGGCATTGAAGCGGTAGGTGCGGGTGAGGGTGACGCCGTGGGGGGTGACGGCGGTGAAGCGCAGGGTGGCCGTCTGGTCGCCCGCCAGGCTCAGCTCGGCCCGGTCGGCTTCGTAGGGGAGGTCAGCGGGCACGGCGAGATTCTGGCCGCTGAGGCTGAGCCTAAGGGGAAGCTCCTGCCCCGGGGCCGGCCGCACCAGGTCTTTCAAAGGCGCGGAGGCCTTCTCCGGGTCCCGCCAGCGCTCCAGGTCCAGGCTGAAAAATCCCAGGGAGAGGCTGTAAAAGCGCTCAAAGGGCAGGCGGTCCCGGAACTTTTTCAGGCGAAAGCTTTTCAGGGCCGCGCCCTGCTCGGTGAAGACCGCCCGGTAGAGGGGGGTGTCCACCACGATGTCCCGGGCCGGGCGGGCAGGCGTGCTGACTGGGGGACTCGGAGCCGGCACCGGGGCCGGGGCGAGGGTGGCCGGCGGGGCCGGGGCCACCGGCTTGGCTTCCGGCACGGGCACCGGCGCCGGGGGCAGGGTCTTTTTGGTCTTCTCGCCCAGATACATGAAGACCATGAAGATGATAAAGCTGAGGGTCAGGGCAAGCAAAGCCCGTTTTTCCATACCGAGCTCCTTAAGGGACGGGATCCCAGCCGCCGGCGGAGAAGGGGTGACAGCGGATGAGCCGCCTCAGGGCGAGGAGCAGGCCCCGCCCGGGGCCGTAGCGGGCCACCGCCTCGGCGGCATAATGGGAACAGGTGGGTCTGAACCGGCAGCAGGGCGGCAGCCAGGGCGAGAGCAGGATCTGGTAGGCCCGGATCAGGGCCAGGATGATGGCGGTCATGCACCTTGGGTGCGGGGGCCAAGGAGAATCCGGGCCAACTCCCGCGTCACGTCAGCATAAGTCAGGGTCTCTGACCCCTTCTTGGCCAGGATGATGATATCCTGGGGGGGCAGCTCCTCCCGGTGGCGGCGGAAAAATTCCCTGAGCAGTCGTTTCACCCGATTGCGCCGCACCGCCTTCCCCAAACGCCGGGTCACTATCAGCCCCAGGCGGGGCCGGGGTTCTCCCCCCGGCGGCGCCAGGATGACGGTAAAGTGCGGCGCCGATAGCCTCCGGCCGGTGCCTTGGGCGGCCAAATACTCCCGGCGCCGGCGGATGCGGTCCGCCTTGCGGAAGCGGGCCCGGCCCCGGGCGGAGTCCGCCCCCGGCGGGCCTGCCTCCCCACTGCCGGTCCCGGGAGCGGGAGCCGCCGGGGAATTCAGACTGTCAGGCGTTTGCGGCCTTTGGCGCGGCGGCGTTTGAGGACCTTTTGGCCGCCTTTGCTGCTCATGCGGGCCAGAAAGCCATGGGTGCGGGCCCGCCGGAGCCGGCTGGGCTGATACGTACGCTTCATAAGTCAGATTCCTTATGTCCTGGCCGATTTGACTCACAAACTTTTTATAAATCATGTCGGCGGCCTTTTGTCAAGGCGCCGGAAACAGTGGCGGACCGGGAGCCGATGCCCTGCCGCGGCAGGAACAAGGTCCCTCCAGCCCGATCTGGAGAGCCTCCGGCCACCGGGCCGGCCTGTGCCTCCGGGGCGGGCGGCTCCCTAACCGCCCCTGGAACCCCAGGCGGCCAAATTTCCCTTGTAATTTTAGGAAAAATTGACAAAATGAGCCCGAGACCGCTGTTACTCTCACCTAAACGAGCGCGCGCCTGAGGGGGCCTTTCCCCCGCCGGTCTGATGGTTTTCTTCCAGACAAAGGAGACAGTCCATGTTTCTCGATCCCATCCTGGGATGGTTCTCCAACGATTTGGCCATTGACCTGGGTACCGCCAACACCCTGGTGTACGTCAAGGGCAAGGGCATTGTGCTTTCGGAACCGTCCGTGGTGGCGGTGCGCAAGAATTCCCGGGACCGCAACCGGGTGCTGGCGGTGGGCCGGGAGGCCAAAATGATGCTGGGGCGCACCCCCGGCAACATCGTGGCCATCCGCCCCATGAAGGACGGGGTGATCGCCGACTTTGAAATCACCGAGGCCATGCTGCGGCATTTCATCCGCAAGGTGCACAACCGCCGCTCCCTGATCCGGCCTCGCATCATCATCGCGGTGCCCTCGGGCATCACCCCAGTGGAGAAGCGGGCAGTCAGGGATTCCGCCGAATCCGCCGGCGCCCGGGAGGTCTATCTCATCGAGGAACCCATGGCCGCGGCCATCGGCGCGGGGCTGCCCATCACCGAGCCCATCTGCAACATGGTGGTGGACATCGGCGGCGGCACCACGGAAGTGGCGGTCATTTCCCTGGCGGGCATCGTCTATTCCAAGAGTGTGCGGGTGGGCGGCGACAAGATGGACGAATCCATCCTGCACTACATCAAGCGGGCCTATAATCTGGCCATCGGCGAGCGCACCGCGGAGATCATCAAGACCACCATCGGCAACGCCTACCCCGGGGAGCTGGAGACCATGGACGTCAAAGGCCGGGACCTGGTCACCGGCATCCCCAAGATCATCACGGTGAACTCCGACGAAATCCGCCAGGCCATCCAGGAGCAGATCGACACCATCGTGCAGACGGTGAAGACGGCCCTGGAACAGACCCCCCCGGAGCTGGCCGCGGACATCGTGGACCGGGGCATTTACCTCACCGGCGGCGGGGCGCTGTTGAAGAATCTGGACACCCTCCTGCACCTGGAGACCGGGGTGCCCATCAAGATGACGGATGATCCCTTGGCCAGCGTGGTCCTGGGCTCCGGCAAGGCCCTGGATAATCTGGATATCCTGAAAGAAGTCATGCTGGATTGATTTCCTTCCCGGTGCGCACCCGGTCCCGTTTCCATCGGCCTCTGCTTGTGGCCGCCGGGGTGGTGGCGGTGTTCGCCCTGCTCTCCCTGAGCCTGCAACGCTCCCCGGCGGTGCGGCGTCTGGAAAGCCTCATCGTCTCCCTCACCGCCCCCGGCCTGCAAGCCCTCCATTATGGCGGCGACGCCTTGAAGAGGGTGTGGCGCGGCTATTTCTGGCTCATCGGGGTGCAGCGGGAAAACGAGCTCCTCAAAAAGCGCCTGGCCGAGGCCGAGCAGATGGAGGCCCGCTATCAGGAGTCCGTGAAGGCGCTGCAGCGTCTGGAGGCCCTCCTGGACCTGAAGCGCCAGTTGGCCCTGCCCGTCATCGGGGCCCGCGTCATCGCCTACGATCCGTCCCTTTGGTCCCGGGCGGTCATCATTGATCAGGGCCGGGCCGCGGGGGTGGAGGCCGGCCAGGCGGTGGTGGCCCCCGCCGGCATCGTCGGCCGGGTGGTGGAGGCCTACCCCGGCCATGCCAAGGTCATGCTCATCGTGGACCGCTTGAGCGGGGCCGACGCCCTCATCCAGCGCACCCGCATCCGGGGCATCCTGCAAGGGCGAGGGGCCAACCGCAGCGCCCTGGAATACGTCCCCAAAAGCGCCGATGTCCAGGTGGGGGATGTGGTCATCTCCTCGGGCCTGGGAGGTATCTACCCTGCAGGCTTGGTCTTCGGCAAGGTGAGCGCCGTCAATAAGCGGGGGCCCGGCGTCTTCCAGGAGGTGGAGGTCACGCCGGCCGTGGACCTCTCCACCCTGGAGGAGGTGCTGGTGGTGAAATCCGCCAAGCTGGCCCTCACCCCCTGAAAAATGCTGGCACTTCTGGTTCTCCTGCTGCTTTTCGGATTGGGGCTGGTTTATTTCCAGAATCTGGTCCTGCACCCCTACGTGCAGGTGCGGCTTTTGAGCCTCCTCACCTTGGTGGTGGCCCTGCGTCAGCCCCCGCCCGTGGCAGTGGGCGTGGCCGTGTTCGTGGGTCTTCTCCAGGACGCCTTTGCCCTGACACCCTTTGGCCTCCATCTGGCCGGGGCGGTCCTGTTGGTGACCGCGGCCCGGTTTCTCAGCCGGCGGCTGCTTCTGGCAGCCCCGGTGGCGCAGATTGCCCTGACGGCCCTGGCTCTCCTCCTGGAAGAGCTCTTTCTCCGCCTGATCCTAAGTTTTATGGGCCTGCCGCTCCTTCCCTGGCGGGAGCTCCTGCGCCCGCTGGCGGTGGAAATCCTGGCCACCGCGCTCCTGGCTCCCCTCATGTTCTCCGTGGTGGAGCGCTTAAACGCCTGTCTCTGGCGCCTGGGGTGGCGCCCCCAGCGGGAGTCGCGCTAAAATGAGGCTGCGGCAGATAGCTGGTGGGAGAGGGGCAGGAATCGCGGCCTTCTGCCTCTTGCCCTTCACTTACCCCCGCAGCAGGATGAAAAAGATCGACTAAGCCGGCTGAAGGAGAAACACCGGCCCGATGATTTTACCTGACCCAGACCGGAGAACCGCGGATTACCTGGAACCGCCCCTGGTCAGGGCCATGCCCCCGGAGGAGCAGGAGCGGGCCCGCCGCACCCTGGCCGCCCTGTCCGCCGTCATCCTGGTGCTCTTCGGGGTCTTGCTCCTGCGGCTCTGGTCCCTGCAGTTGGTCCAAGGGGAGCAGCTGAAACTGCGCTCCGAGAGCAACCGGCTGCGCACCCAGGACCTGCCGCCGTGGCGGGGCATGATCCTGGACCGGCAGGGGGAGGTCCTGGTCTCCAACCGCCCCAGCTTCGATCTGGTGGTGATGCTGGAGGAGGTCCCCGACCCGGCCCCCCTGGCCAGGCGCTTGGCCGCCCTCTTCAAACTGGACGAGACCCAGACCCTGGAGCAGCTCCAAGGGGCCCGCCAGGCCAACCAGCATCAGGTGCGCATCAAGGGGGATCTCACCTGGGAGGAGTTGGCCCTGGTGGAGAGCCGCAAACCGGAACTGCCCGGCGCCACCATCGTCGTCCAGCCCAAGCGGGAGTATCGCCACGGCTCCTTGGCCTGTCATGTGCTGGGGTATCTGGGGGAGATCACCGAGGCGCAACTGAAAAGCGGCCGCTTCCCCCACCACAAAATGGGGGACTTCATCGGCCGCTGCGGCATCGAGGCCGCCTGGGAGGACTACCTCCGGGGGCAGCGGGGCTTTCGCCGCCTGGAGGTGGATGCCTACGGCCGGGAGCTGGGCCAGCTGGAGGTGCAGAATTCCCTGCCCGGCGCCAACGTCTTCCTCACCCTGGACACTAACCTGCAAAGGGAGGCGGAGGCCTGCCTGGCGGGGCAGCACGGCGCCATCGTGGTGGTGGAGGCCAAAACCGGAAAGATCCGGGCCCTGGCCTCCTCCCCCACCTACTCCCCGGAGGCCTTCGAGCGGGGCCTAAGTGCCGCTGAGTGGCAGCGCTTGAGCAAGGACCCCAGCCACCCCTTGGAGAACCGGGCCCTCAAAGGCCAGTATCCCCCGGGCTCCACCTTCAAGATCGTCATGGCCCTGGCGGCCCTGGAGGAGAAGGTGGTGACGCCCGCCAGCGTCATCAGCTGCAGCGGCGCCATGCCCCTGGGCAACCATACCTTCCGCTGCTGGAAGAAGGGCGGCCACGGCGGCATGAATCTGCACTCCGCCCTGGTGCACTCCTGTGATGTCTATTTCTACCAGGTGGGGCGCCGGCTGGGGATTGAGCGCATCGCCAAGTGGAGCCGCCGCTTCGGGCTGGGCGCGCCCACGGGGCTCAAGCTGGACAAGGAGATGCCCGGCCTGGTGGCCTCCAGCCACTGGAAGCAGGCCCGCTTCGGCTTTCCCTGGCAGGAGGGGGACACGGTGAGCGTCTCCATCGGTCAGGGCTACAACCTGGCCACGCCCTTGCAGATGGCCCTGGTGGCCGCGGCCGCGGCCAACGGCGGGCTGGTCTTGGAGCCGCAATTGGTGGAAAAGGTGGAAAGCCCCGCCGGGGAGGTCCTTTATCAGGCGGCCCCGGTCGTCAGATCCCGCCTGGAGGCCAACCCCCGGCACCTGGCCCTGATCCAGAAGGCCTTGACCGACGTGGTGGCCCAAGGCACCGGCAAAGCGGCCCGCCTGCCGCACCTGGCAGTGGCCGGCAAGACCGGCACCTCCCAGGTGGTCTCTCTGGAAAAGGAGAAGCGGGCGGGCAAGGGGGCCAGAAAATACCAGAACCACGCCTGGTTTGTGGCCACCGCGCCGGCGGCCGACCCCCAACTGGCGGTGGCGGTGCTGGTGGAGCATGGCGGCGGCGGAGGTGCGGTGGCCGCGCCTTTGGCCAAGCGGGTGCTGGCCGCGGCCTTTCCGCCCCCGACGGTGGCCCAGGCCCGGTGAGGGCAAAGCCGCCCGTCAGTCGTCTTCCCCCATCTGCCAGCCCTGGGCGCCGATGAGCTTGACAAAGCGGCAGCCGCCCAGGTACTCCGTCTTCAGCTCTCCCGTGGGCAGGCGGCGGATGCGGGTGAGGGTCTGGTTCCAGCGGTCGCCCACCGGGATGACCAGGCGCCCCCCCAGGGCCAGTTGCTCCACCAGGGCCGGGGGCACCCGGGGGGCGCCGGCGGTGACGATGATGGCGTCGTAGGGCGCGGCCGGCGGCCAGCCCAGGGTGCCGTCGCCCACCAGGACGTGAACGTTTTTATACCCCAGGCGCTTAAGCAGCTCCTCCGCCGGGTAGGCCAGGGAGGCCAGGCGCTCGATGGTGTAGACCTCCTTGGCCAGCTCCGCCAGGATGGCGGCCTGGTAGCCGCTGCCGGTGCCCACCTCCAGCACTTTCTCGGTGCCGCTGAGCTCCAGGGCTTCGGTCATGACCGCCACCATGTAGGGCTGGGAGATGGTCTGGCCGTCGCCGATGGGGAGGGGGTAGTCGTTGTAGGCCTGGTCCCACAGGTGCCGGGGCACAAAGAGGTGGCGGGGGACGCGCTCCAGGGCCGCCAGCACCCGGGGGTCCCGGATGCCCCGGCGCCGGATCTGGCTCTCCACCATCAGGTGGCGTTGCTCCTGGCGCTCTTTTTCCTCGTGGTCGCTCATGGCCGGCCTGCCTGGAACCGCGGCATCAAAGGGTCATGGTCGAGGGAGAAGGGCCAGGGAGCATGGCTCCTGACTCCACCCCCAGAGAGGCACTTTTGCCTGTTAATGTAATGCATCCGCACCGGGAGGGGAAGAGGTGAGGGGCTGTCGCTTTCATCCGGAACGGGAGGCGCCGTACCGCTGCGACAAGATGGAGTATGCCTACTGTGAGGAGTGCCTGAAGGAGTGCCGGGCCTGCACCTATCCCTGCAACTACTGCAAGAGCCGGCCGGCCTGCGTCATCTGGGCCCGCTGCGGCAAGGAGGCCAAAAAGCGCTGCCGGGAGAAGACCCTGCCCTGAGCTTCAGACCCCTGCCTTTTGTTTAGGTTTCTTGACCTTAGGTAAGAATTTTTAAACCGGAAAAATTTCATCTCCCCCCTAGCTCTTAAAAATTAACAAAAATATCAGGTGGTAAGATATTTCGTGGCCATCCTTCGGGGAGGCATGGCCATTGCACTCTTCCGGGGAAGTGGACCAGGGGGGAGACGTGTGCTATGCTCCCGGCAGTGGGAATGGGGCAAAAGAAAGAATCTTTGCACGAGGGCTTCGGAGCCCTCAAAGGAGGAAAAACCCATGTTTTCCAGAGTAAAGGTGTTTTTGCTGGCGCTGTTGGTGTTGGCCCTGGCCGGCACAGCCCGGGCCGCGACGATTTTCCCCTTGGGTACCTACACTTATGCGGCTTCCGCTGGTACTGACACCTGGCCCTCCACGATAACATTCACCAGCCCCTCGAGTATGGTGATGACTGATTGGGATTCTCAGTACCAGGGCACAATCGATGTGACCATAGAAATGACCGCAACTACTTTTAGTATGAATCAGGGTTATGGCCTCCAGATATTTTTCCAGCCACTTGCTGTGGAGCAAACTTGGGACTTTATCGCCGATGATGGTTCTTCGGGAACCGCCACGGTTGTGAAAATCTGGGACTCGTTCACGGTGCAGGCTGGTACTTTTAACAATGTTTATGAGGTGGAGTATCAGTCAATAGGTACGGGAGGCATACATATGCAAGAGACCATGTACTGGAAGCCCGGGGTTGGTCTCCTGCAGGCCGACGACTATATGTATCCCCATCACCATCAGTTGGCCAGCTATGCCGCCCCGGTCCCCCTTCCCCCCGGCCTTTTGCTGTTCGGCACCGGCCTTGCGGGCTTAGCTGTATGGAGGAGGTTCAGGCAGGGATGAGCAGGAAGAGGTTATCGGCCACAACGAGGCAGGGCCCCCGGGACCCTGCCTTTTTTGTCGCCGGGCCTGAATCAGCCTGCCCACAAGACAGGCCGGCGGCATCTGGAATAACGTATTTCCAAGCCCTGGATAAGAGAAATATCGCACCCCTGGCAAGCTGCCGGTAAGGGCAGAAGTTTCTGTTTCCGGGAAAACCATCAAATTTTCTTCTCCCAGCGCAGCAGGTCCGTCACCTGGGCCAGGGTGCGGCCCTCCTTGATCTCCTCCCGGATGCGGTTCTCCTTTTCCAGCACGTCCATGGCCCGGTTGGCGTACTCCACCGCCAGGCGCTGGGGGAGCACGGTGACGCCGTCATCGTCCCCCACGAGGTAATCCCCGGTCTCCACCCGGGTGGCGCCGATGCGGATGGGCACCCCGATCTCCCCGAAGCCCCGGGGCTCCCCGGCGTTGGGCATGACAAGGCGGGTAAAGACGGGAAACTGCAGGCGCATGATGTCCCCGGCGTCCCGAATGGCGCCGTCCACCACGATGCCGGCCACGCCCTTTTGCAGGGCCGAGTGGGTGGCCAGCTCCCCCCAGATGGCGGGGCCCACGCCGCCGGCGTCGATGACCAGGACCTCCCCGGGCTGGGCGGCGTCAATGGCCTCCACCGGCTTGGCCCAGTCCCCGGGATAGGTGCGCACCGTCAGCGCCCGGCCCACCAGGCGGATGCCGGGGAAGAGCGGCCGGATCCCCTCCAGCACCCCGGCCCGGTGCAGGGCGTCGGAGAGGTTGGCCGCCGACACCATGCTCAGGACCCGCAAAATCTCCGCCTCGCCGGCCCGCTTGAAGAGGTCGGTGGGGATCACCGCGCCTTCGTCCAGGGCCCGCCTCAGTTCCCGGGTGGCGGCTTCCGGGTCCTTGGCCTTGGTGATGGCCCCGCCCACGATGACATAAGCAGCGCCGTGGGCCACCGCCTGGGCGGCGGTCTCGGAGTTGATGCCGCCGGCCACCCCCACGGGCACCGACACTGCCTCGCTCACCGCCTTCAGGGTGGCGAAGGGGTCCTGGGCCCGCATCTGCTCGTCGATGGGCACGTGCACGGTGATGTAGTCCACCCCCAGGGCCTCCACCTGCCGGGCCCGGGCCACGGGGTCAGGGACGGCGATGAGGTCCACCACGATCTTGGCGCCGTAGTTCTTGCCCGCCTGGACGCACTCGAGGATGGTGGCGTCCGAGGCCGCGGCCAAAACGTCAATGAGATGGGCTCCGGCCTTGGCCGCGGCCTCCACCTCGATGCGGCCGGCGTCCATGACCTTCATGTCCGCCACGATGGTCTTGTCAGGGAAACGCCGCTTCAGCTCCCGAACCGCATCCAGGCCTTCGCTCTTGATGAGGGGCGTGCCCGCCTCCACCCAGTCCACGCCGGCGGGCACCGCCTTCTCCGCCACCAGCAGGGCCCGGTGCAGGTCCACAAAATCCAGGGCCAACTGCAACTTGATCGACATAGGGAAGTCCTTGGGGAAAGGTTCGGAGGGAAGGGGGCCAAGGGGTTATGGCCCCTGACCCCCTCCCAAGATCATCCGTGTCCTCACTCCACGTTCGCGTGCCGGGAGAGGACGGCCGAGGGGCTGAGCCCCAGGCGCTGCTGGTAGAGGATAAAGATGACGCTTTCCAGAAAGAGGAACGCCGCCTGCTCAAAGAGGCTCCCCGGACATTGGGCGGAGGCCGGCTCCCCGGCCTGCGTGAGCTTGGTGGTGCCGGGGATGACCAGGGTCACCTGAGCCTCCCGGGCGATGGTGGAAGTGGGCGAGGCGGTGAGGGCCAGCGTGCGGGCCCCCGCGGCGTTGGCCCGGCGCAGCACCTCCCGGGGCTGGGGGGTCTCCCCGGAACCGGAGATGACCAGGAGCAAATCCCCCGGAGCCAGCCGGGGGGTGATGGTCTCCCCCACCACATACACGGTGAGCCCCAGGTGCATGAGGCGCATGAGAAAGCCCTTCAGGATAAAGCCGGAGCGGCCGGTGGCGCAGCCAAAGATCCTAGGGGCGAGTTCCAGTTCGTGGATCAGGGTCTCGGCCAGATGCGGGGGCAGGCGCCGGAAGACTTCCTGCAGTTCCCTGAACATCTGGTCCAGGGCCCCGGTGAGGGTGGCGTTGTCGGGAGACTCCATAAAAAAAGCCTCCCGGGACGCAGTCGGAAGGCACATGGCTCCCTCCTTCGGTCCCGGTCCGCACCGCCGCGGCGGATCCAGGCCATGTTGGGATGATCTAATTTTTTTTTAGCATAAATTAAGGCCCGGAGGAAATTATTTTTCGGGGCGGGAGAGGGGCGGCTTCCCCTCCAGCTTCCTTTCCTGCCTGTAGCTGGGCTGAGAGCAGGGCAAGGAGCCACACTCCCCGGCCTCCTCTCCCACCCACCTCGACGGCGGCCGGAGGGGGGATGAAATTTTCTTGCCCCTGGGTGACAATATGGGTCAACTGTTTTTATCTTATGAGTGCATTCACCTGACGCTCACCAAAAGCGAGGAAGGCCGCATGGGACGCTATCAGGAACGGAAATGGAGCGGCGAAAAAGGGAAGAAGTTCGGCCATGCCGGCCGCACCGAGGACCCCTACATGCCGGCGGAGGGCCAGGAGGCCTCCTTGTGCACCTCCTGCCGGGCCCTGTACCAGAACAAACGCTGGTTTTTCGATGAAAAGATGGCGGCCCGCCTGGCGGGCACCGACCAGGTGCGGGAGGTCATCTGCCCCACCTGCCGCAAGATCAAGGACCGTTACGCCGAGGGAGTGCTCACCCTGAGCGGCGAGTTCTTCAACGAGCGGCGGGAGGAGATCCTGGGCCTCGTCGAGAAGGAGGCCGCCAAGGTGGCCGCCCGCTCGGTGGACGACCGCATCATCCAGATCATCCCCGAGGGCGACAAGGTGGTGGTGGAGACCACCACCGAAAAGTTGGCCCAGCACCTGGGGCGCACCCTTTACCGGGCCTACAAGGGGGACCTGGACTTCCGTTGGTCGGAGATGAACCGGTTTGTTAGGGTCTATTGGAAGCGGTAAAGTCCGACCCCCCTGCCGCCGGCGATTTCCGGCACTTTTCCGAGGCGGGCGGCGGGAAAAAGATTGACAGGGCGGGAAAATCCATTACAATAAAGTTGTTTAGCATGTCAGACCGCAGGGCGGCATAGTCCTGGCTGTAATCGGAGGGGATGCTAAATTCCCTCCGATTTTTTGTTTGACTGCTGGCGCCCTGCTTTGAGCGGGAGAATTTTCAGGAGGTCCTTTGTTCATGAAGGAACGTGGTCGAGTGAAGTGGTTTAACGATTCCAAGGGGTTTGGGTTCATCTCCCGGGAAAATGGCCCCGATGTCTTTGTGCATCACAGCGCTATTTTGGGCGAGGGTTTCAAGACCCTGGCGGAGAACCAGGAAGTGGAGTTTGAAGTGGTGCAGGGTCCCAAAGGGGCTCAGGCCCAGAACGTGGTGAAGCTGTAACCCCAACCCAACGGGTGGCCGGGGCAAAGACGACTGCCCCGACCGCCCTCAGGTCCGAGGTGGCCCGTGGCACGGAACCGCTATGGCTGGCAGAAACGGGCCAAAGAGCTGGCCCGGCGCCAGAAAAATGAGGAAAAGATGAAGCGCCGGCAGAACAAAAGCGCCAAGCCGGCCGCCCCGGAGGAGGAGACTCCGGACTCCCCCCGGGAATAAAAGGATAAATCATGCCCATGAAATTGTATGTGGGGAACCTGCCCCACGAAATGACGGAGGAGCAGCTCCGCAGTCTCTTTTCTGAGGCCGGGCACGTGATGTCGGCCAAGATCGTCCTGGACCGCCAGACGGCCCAGCCCCGGGGCTTCGCCTTCGTGGAGATGGAGAGTAAGGCCGAAGGCCAGCGGGCCATCAGCATGTTCAACAGCAAGATGGTGGAGGGCCGCACCCTGGCGGTGAATGAAGCCCGGCCCAAATCCAAGGGCTCCTTCGGGGGCCGCAGCCGGGGCTACCGGTAAGAAAAGAGACGGCCGGCATGGGCATCAAGGTTGGGGGAGATAAAACCTGACACTGGTGCAAAAGCGGAATCGCTGGGGCGATGGTTCTCCTGGTTCCCCGCCCATTACGGCTGACCCCTACGATATAAAAAATAAAAAGAAATCGAGGCCTTGGCCTCGATTTCTTTTTGATATACGGGGTGGGGGGAGAGGGTGTGGGAGAGGGGGCAGGGGGGCCACCGCTCCCTGGCCCCCTCTCCCAAAAATTTACCCTACCCCTCAGCGGCCCACCAGCAGCCGGCGGCGCAGGGCTTCAATCTCCTCAAGGAGCTCTCGCTCCCGCTCAGCAAACCTTCGTTCCATCTCCTCCAGCCGGGCCATCAGGTCTTCAATCTGCTCCCGCAGATGGAGCACCACCTCCACCGCCGCCAGGTCCAGGCCCAAAAGTTCATGGAGCCGCCGGATGCGGGCCAGGCGCTCGATGTCCCGGGCGCTGTAGCCCGGCTCGCCCCCGGGGGTGGCCCGGGGAGTGAGAAGGGCCTCGGCCTCCACCAGCTCCAGGAACTCCAGGGGCACCCGGGCCATCTGGGCCGCCATACTCCGGGAAAAGATCACCGCCCCGCCGGGGTTGTCATCCTCAGGCCGCCTCGGCATGTTTCCCTCCCACTTTCTCAGGCCGCGCCCCGCAGCCGGCGCCACTGATTGAGGAGCTCTTTTTCCTGCTCACTCAAGTGTTCCGGCAACACCGCCTCCACCTGCACATACAGGTCCCCCCGCTCCTCGGGCCGGTTCAACTTGGGCATGCCCAGCCCCTTGAGGCGGAAGACCCGGCCGTTTTTGGTGCCCGGGGGGATGTCCAGGCGCACGGTGCGGTCCAGGGCGGGGACGGTCACCTTGCCCCCCAAAAGCAAGGTGAAGAGGTCCACCGGCAGGGTGAGCCTGAGATCATCCCCCTCCCGCTGAAAACGCTCATGGGGCCGGACCTCAATGACCAGCAGCAGATCCCCGGGCTCGCCGCCGGTGAGGCTGGGCTCGCCTTGGCCCTTCAGGCGCAGCTTGGAGCCGGTCTTCACCCCCGGGGGGATCTTGGCCTCGATCTTGCGGCCGCCGGGAAGCTCCAGGAGGCGGCTGGTGCCCCGGAAGGCCTCCTCCAGGGTGACGCTCAGGGGGAATTCCACATCCCGGCCGGGCCGCGGCCGGGGCCGGAAGAACTCCGCCTCGGCAAAGCCCCTCCCCGGTCCCCCGAAGAGCGTCTCAAAGAAGCTGGAGAAATGGCCACCGCCGAAGAGTTCGGCAAACTCCTCGGGGCTTAAGGTGCGGAAGGTGTAGGTGGTGCCGGGCCCTGCCTGCCACCTGGCCCAGTCGAAGTCCTCGGGCCGGCCGCCCCGTTGGGTGAACTCCTGCCACTGGGAGCCGAACTCATCGTATTTCCGGCGTTTTTCCGGGTCGGAGAGGACCTCGTAGGCCTCGCTGATCTCCTTGAACTTCTCCGCCGCCTCGGGCTTGCCCGGGTTGACGTCGGGGTGGTATTTTCGGGCCAGCCGGCGGAAGGCCTTCTTGATCTCCTCTTGGGAGGCGTTTTTGTCCACCCCCAGGATACGGTAGTAGTCTTTGTATTCCATGGCTCATTCCCGGGAAGCGGGCACCTCCTCGGCCGCGGGTACCTGCCGCCGGGACCGGCGACGCCGGCCCCTGACCGGCGTCTCTGCCAGGGCGGCCTCCTCCTCCACCAGCACCAGGCTCACATGCCGCCGCTTCAGGTCCACTTGGGAGACCCGCACCATCACCCGGTCCCCCAGCCGAAAGACCCGGCGGTGGCGCCTTCCCACCAGCATCTGCCGGGCTTCGTCAAACTTATAGTAGTCATCCGGCAGGTCCACCAGCCGCACCAGGCCGTCGGCGTAGATCTCCTCTAAGGAAACGAAAAAGCCGAAAGGCGTCACCCCGGTGATGCGGCCGTGGAAGACCTCCCCCAGCCGCTGGGCCAGGCAGCGCACCTGCATGCGGGCCAGCATCTCCCGCTCCGCCTCGATGGCCCGGCGCTCCCGCTGGGAGAGGTAGCGGGCCTCCTCGTCCAGGCTGTCGGGGTCCAAGGGCACCGGCGGCCGGCGGCCCTCCAGTTTGGCGGTGAGGAGGCGATGGATGAGGAGGTCGGGATAGCGCCGGATGGGAGAGGTGAAGTGGGTGTAGTAGTCCACTGCCAGCCCGTAGTGCCCCAGGTTGACCCCGGAGTAGCGGGCCTGCTTGAGGGAGCGCAGGAGCATGATCTGCACCATGTCGGCGTAAGGCGTCTCCTGAACCTGGGCCAGGAAATCCCGGAGCACCCGGGGGTCCCGGTTGGCCTCTTTGGGCAGGCTGAAACCCAGGTATTTGACAAAGGTGCGGAAAGCCTCCATCTTCATGGGGTCCGGGCGCTCATGCACCCGAAAGAGGGAGGGCTCCCCCAGAAAGTCGGCCACCGCCTCGTTGGCGGCCAGCATGAATTCTTCGATGATCTGGTGGGCCAGGAGGTGGTCCACCCGGAGGATGTCCGTGGGCCAGCCCTTGTCGTCCAGGACCACCTCGGCCTCGGGGATGCTGAGAAGGAGGCTCCCCCGCTCCCAGCGGCGCTGGCGGAGCAGCCGGGTGAGCTCCGCCATCCAGGTGAACATCTTCACAAGCGGCCGGTAGCGGGCCCGGAGTTTGCGGTCCCCCTCCAGGAGGCTTTGCACCAGGCGGTAGGTGAGGCGGGCCTGGTTGTGCACCACCGCCCGGCTGAAGGCGGCCCGCCGCAAGTGCCCCCGCCGGTCATAGGTGAGGGTGGCCACCACCGCCAGGCTGTCCTCCCCGGGGGTGAGGCTGCAGATGCGGGTGGAGAGGGCCTCGGGGAGCATGTGCACCGCCCGGTGGGGGAAATACACGCTGGTGCCCCGGAAATGGGCCTCCCGGTCCAGGGCGGTACCCGGGGCCACATAATGGCTGACATCGGCGATGGCCACATGCAAGGTGTAGTAGCCGCCGGGTTTTTTCACCACGCACACCGCGTCGTCGAAGTCCCGGGCAGCCTCCGGGTCGATGGTGATGAAGGGGAGGTGCCTCAGGTCCTCACGCCGGGCCAGCTCGTCGGCGGGGAGGGCCTCGGGCACCCGGGCCGCTTCCGCCAGCACCTCAGGGGGAAACTCGTCCGGCAGGCCGTATTTGCCGATGACGATGAGGGTCTGAACCTCGGCGTCCTCCACCCGGCCCAGCACCTGGAGGATCTCTCCCTGGGGGTTGAGGTGGGCGGTGGGGTAATGGGTGATGCGGGCCTTCACCACCTCCCCCACCGCCGCGCCGTTGAGCTTGGCCGGCGGGATCACCAGGTTGAAGAGGAGGTGCTCATCCTCCGGCTCCACATAGTAGGTCTCCTCCGCCTGGCAGAGCAGCCCCAGCACTTCCCGGAGGCGGCGCTCCAGGATGCGGATGACCTTGCCTTCCCGGCGCTTGCCCCGGCGGCCCTCCAGGCGGACCACCACCCGGTCGCCGTGCAGGGCCCCGGAGAGGTCGGCGGCGTTGATGAAGATGTCCTTGCCGCCGTCTTCCGGGGTGACAAAGCCGTAGCCGTCGGGGTGCACCGAGAGCTCCCCCACCACCAGGTTCATCTGGTCGGTGAGGCCGTAGCGGTTGCCCTTGATGAGCACCACCTCGCCCCGGGCCACCAGGCGCTGCAGGCCCTCCTCCACCCAGGCGGCCTGGTCCGGCGGGAGCTTCAGCCGGTCAATGAGTTCGGCCAGCGTCAGGGGCTTGCCGGCTTGGCGGAAGGCCGTCAGCAGCTTCTTCTCCCCGGGGGGGCGTTTCCGTTTTCTGGGGCTCATGCGCTCTCCTGGCGGGTGCGGGCACCGGCGGATCGGTCAGAGTCCCGCCCACCCTGACATCAGGTGCCGCGGGAACGGAGCGTCACGACTCAATGCTGCAGGTGGCCTCTGGTGGCCCTCCGGCCGCATTTCTTTGCGTTTTCTGGAGCCTATTATATACAATTAGCGAAACAGGGCAGACTTTTTCCCAGGGGAGGGCCGACATTGGGCACCGTGGCGCTGAAGGTGGAGCATCTGGAGAGCTTGACCCCGGCCAGACGGGAGCAGCTGCTGCAGCGCTCCCATATGGAGGTGACCGACATCCTGGAGGAGGTGCGGGGGATTCTCACCGCCCTCAGGACCAAGGGGGAGGAAGAAACCCTGCGCTGGCACCGGCAGTATAAAGCCGACCTCACGGTGGCCGAGCTGGAGGTGACGGAGGCGGAGCTAGAGCGCGCCCTCTCCCAGGTGGACCCCCTGGTGCTGGAGGCCCTGAAGCGGGCCGCGGCGCAGATTGAGATCTTCCATGCCGCCCAGCGGGAGCGGGAAATCCAGGCCCTGGAGGTGGCTCCGGGCATTCTGGCCGGCCGTCTCATCCGACCCCTGGAGCGGGTGGGCTGCTATATCCCCGGCGGTCTGGCCAGCTATCCCTCCAGCGCCCTCATGACCATCATCCCCGCCAAGGTGGCAGGAGTCCCGGAGATCATCGCCTGCACCCCGCCGGGCCCGGAGATGGCCGTCAATCCGGCCACCCTGGCGGCGGCGCACCTGGCCGGGGCGAGCCGCATCTTCAAGATCGGCGGCCCCTGGGCCATCGGTTCCATGGCCTACGGCACGGCCCTGGTCCCCAAGGTGGACAAGATCGTGGGGCCAGGAAACAAGTGGGTCACCGCCGCCAAACTCCTGGTCTTCGGCGAGGTGGATATCGATTCTCCCGCCGGCCCCAGTGAGGCCCTCATCCTGGCGGACGACTCGGCGGAACCCCGCTACGTGGCGGCGGATTTCCTCTCCCAGATCGAGCACGACGCCGACGCCGCCGCAGTCCTGGTCACCACCCACGAGCCCCTGGCCCGCCGGGTGGTGGAGCTCATCGCCGCCGAGCTCCCCTCCCTGCCCCGCCGGGAGATTCTGGAGGCCGCCCTGGCCGGGGCCTCCGCCTTCCTGGTGGCCCGGGACCTGGAGGAGGCGGTGGAGTTCACCAACGCCTACGCCGCCGAACATTTGCAGATCCTCACCCGGGAGCCCTTTTCGCTTCTGCCCCGCATCCGCCACGCCGGTTCCATTTTCTTGGGCCCTTATGCCCCGGTGCCGGTGGGGGATTATGCCAGCGGCACCAACCATGTGCTCCCCACGGGAGGGTGCGCCCGGCGCTTTTCCGGGCTTTCCGTGGATGATTTCGTCAAAAAACCCACCTTCCAGCACCTGACGAGGGAAGGGCTGGCGACATTGAAAGACACGGTGATTCTCCTGGCGGAGGCTGAGGGCCTGCCCCTGCACGCCCGGGCGGTGGCGGAGCGCTTCCGCTTTGCCTGAGGATTTTCGGGTGAGATTGCGGAGGCTCGCCTGGCCTCCCGGGGGGATGATCTTCGCGGGGCCGGGAATCGGACCGGCCCTGTTTCCGACCCGCCAGCCAGCTGGTGATCAATTGGCGGGGGGAGGTGCTCCTCTGTTGCCATGACTTCTACGGCCGGTATAAAATGGGACAGGTGGGGGAACAGAGCCTGAAGGAGATCTGGCACAGCCCGGAGTTTCGCCGCTGCCGGGAGCTGCTATCCAAGGGACAGCGCGCCCTTCTGCCCTTGTGCCGCCAGTGCGATGACAGCGGCGCGGTGGCTTTTTGAAAGGAGCGGGAAAAGAGGTTCCAGACCTGGAAGCAGGGGCCCCTGGCCCGCCACTCCCACATAAATGTTTTACCGGGCGGTCCACAGACGGATATGACGCCATGAGCACCCCCAAAAGCGCCACCTTGGACGTCAGCGACATCGCCGACGTGCAGACCCAGCCCAGCCCCCACACCATCGACATCGACAAGGTGGGGGTGAAAAACATCTCCTACCCCATTGTGGTGCTGGACAAGTTCAACGGCACCCAGCACACCGTGGCCCGCATCAACATGTACGTCAATCTGCCCCACCGGCACAAAGGCACCCACATGAGCCGCTTCATCGAGATACTCTCCGAGTGCCGGCGGGACATCAGCATCAAGAACATCGAATCCATCCTGGAGGAGACCCGGCGCCGCCTCAACGCCCAAAGCGCCCACATCGAGATGACCTTCCCCTATTTCATCGACAAACCGGCGCCGGTCACCAAGGCCCGGGGCCTGATGGAATACATCTGCTCCTTCAAGGGCTCCCTGGACGAAAACGGCCGCATGGACCTGGTGGTGGGCATCACCGTGCCCATCACCACGCTCTGCCCCTGCTCCAAGGAGATCAGCAAGGCCGGAGCCCACAACCAGCGGGGCGAAGTGCGAGTCCAGGTGCGCTTCAAAAAATTCTTCTGGATCGAAGACCTGATCCGCCTGGTGGAGGAATCCGCCTCCTGCGAGGTCTACGCCCTCCTCAAACGCCAGGACGAAAAATACGTCACCGAACGGGCCTACGCCAACCCCATGTTCGTGGAGGATGTGGTCCGGGAAATCGCCCACAAACTGCAAAAAGACCCCAACTTCACCTGGTACGCAGTGGAATCGGAAAATTTCGAATCCATCCACAACCACTCCGCCTACGCTTACATCGAGTCCAGATCGAAGTGAGGGTGGGAGAGGGGGCCAGGGAGCGCAGCCCCCTGCCCCCTCTCCCACACCCTCTCCCCCAACCCCTCGTGGTGAAAAAAAAAGGAAATCGAGGCCAGAGCCTCGATTTCCTCCTGATATACCGGGGGTGGGGAGGGGAGTGTGAGGGGAGGGCGGGGGAGCCACGGCTCCCCCGGCCCTCCCCTCACTCACACCTTACCCCCAGAGGGGGCAAGGGGCCACCGCCCCTTGGCCCCCTCCTCCCACCGCTTCACTGGCCGCAGCTGCAAGGGGGCGCCGCAGGGCTGGCGCCTTTTTTCTCTTCCTCTTCCTTCATCAGTTCCCGGGCCGTCTCCATGAGGCGGCGCAGGGTCTGGTCCACCCGGTAGTTGATGGTGTCGGGTTCCCAGGTGCCGTCGGGCAGGCGTTTGCCGGCGGGGATGCCGGTGAAGAGCTCCACCGCCTCGTCGATGTGGCCCACCGCGTAGACATGGAACTTCCCCTGGCGCACCGCCTCCACCACCTCTTTGTCCAGCATCAGGTCCTTCAGGTTGGCCTTGGGGATGACCACGCCGTGGCTGCCGTCCAGACCTCGGGCCTTGCAGACCTTGTAGAAGCCTTCGATCTTCCAGTTGACCCCGCCGATGGGCTGGGCCTCGCCCCGCTGGGACACGGAGCCGGTGATGGCCAGGTTCTGCTTCAGGGGCACGTCGGCCAGCACGGAGAGCAGGGTGAGGAGCTCCGCCATGGAGGCGCTGTCGCCCTCCACCAGGCCGTAGCTCTGCTCGAAGGTGAGGGAGGCGGACAGGGTGAGGGGCTTGTCCTTTGCGAAGCGGCTTTTGAGGAAGCCCGCCAGGATGAGGACACCCTTGTTGTGGATGTTCCCTGCCATCTGGGCTTCCCGGTCGATGGCCACCACCCCTTCCTTGCCTAGCGAATAGGTGGCGGTAATGCGGCTGGGGCGCCCGAAGGTGTGGTCGCCTAAGGCATAGACGCTTAAACCGTTGATCTGGCCCACCACTGCTCCCGAGGTCTCGATGAAGAGCATGCCGTCTTCGATGAACTCCTGGAGCTTCTCCTCTGGCAGGTCGCAGCGATGGATCTTCTCCCGGATGGCCTTCTCCACGTCGGAGCCGAAGATGACCTCGTGGGCGTTGGTCTTGGCCCAAAAATGGGCCTCCTTCACCACATCCAGGACTTCCTTGAGCTGCAGGGTGAGCTTCTCCTGGCGGCCGGCCAGCTCCCGGGCATGCTCGATGAGGCGGGCCATGCCGGTCTTGTGCACCGGCATGAGCTTCTCCTCCTTGCAGTAGGAGGCCACCAGCCGACAGAAGGCGTCCAGATGCTCCGGGGTCTCCTTCATCACCGAATCCAGATGGGCCTTGACCTTGAAGAGCTTCTGGAAATCCTCGTCATAGATATAGAGGAGCTGGTAGATGTAGGGGTCGCCCAGCAAAATGACCTTGATCTTCAACGGGATGGGCTGGGGCTGGAGGGTGCGGGCGGCGATGAAGCCCAGCTGCTCCGCCAGGTCCTCGATCTTGATCACCTGCTCCTTGAGGCAGCGCTTCAGGGCCTCATAGGAGAAGAACCAGCGCAACAGGTCAATGACGTGAAGGATGAGGTAGCCGCCGTTGGCCCGGTGGATGGCGCCGGCCCGGATGAGGGTGAAGTCGGTGACCAGGGCGCCGAACTGGGCCCGACGTTCCACCCCGCCGAAGAGGTTGGAGTAGTTGGGGTTGTTTTCCAAAATGACGGGCGCGCCCCGGGTCTCGGAGTTGTCCACGAAGACGTTCACCTGGTACTGGGTGAAACTGGGCTCGGGCACCGGAAAGGGGAAGGGCCCGGGGCCGGGCCGCTTTTTGAAGTCATCGAGGTTTTTTAAAATTTCCGCCTCCACCTCCCGGAGATACTCGGTGACCTGGGGGTAATGGCGGTATTTGTCCACCAGCTCCTCGATGTAGTGGCCCACCGCGGCCAGGGCCATGTCCTGGTCCAGCTTTTTTTCCGCTTCGGCGAACTCCTTTTCCATCCGGCGGATCTTGCGGATGGCTTCGTTCATCTGCTCATGGAGGATGGCGGAGCGCTGGCGCAGGGCCTCCCGCTCTTCGTCGGTGAGGGCCTTGAGCTCCTCCTCGGTGAGGGGCTTGCCGTCCTTGCCGGGGAAGATCATCAGCCCGGTCTGGGAGATGTTGAGAATGAAGCCCTCTTCGGTGGCCTTGGCGTCCAGCTCCTGGAGGATGGCGTTGCGGGCCTGGGTGAACTGGCGCATGAGCGCTTCCCGGCGGTTGGCGTACTCCTCGCTTTCGAAGACCTCGGGGATGTGCTGGCGGAGGCTGCTGATCAGGTCCTCCATGTCCGCCTTGAGGCCACGGCCCATCCCGCTGGGGAGAGTGAGGGAACGGGGCTTTTCCGGCTCCTTGAAATTGTGGACGTAGAGATAGTCGGGGGGCGAAGGCTCCTTGGCGGCCAGCTCCTGGACGTAGGCCTTGACCATCTCGGTCTTACGGGACAAAGGCGGCCCGGCCACAAAGATGTTGTATTCCGGGTCCTTGATGCCCAGACCGAATTCCAGAGCGCGCCAGGCCCGCTCCTGGGCCACCACCTTGACCCCGTCGATGGGCAGATCCAGGGTGGTCTCAAACCCCAGGCGGTTGGGGTCGCATTCCGCCCGCAGACTCTCCGGTTTCAGTTCCCACGGCTGTGTGGTCATGACGCCTCCTTAGGCGGCAGATAACCGAGGTGCAAAAATTCCGGTGCCAGCATATCATCCGGGGGCGGGAAAGGCAACGGTCAGCGGCGGGCGGAGAGATGGTTGAGGGAGCAGATGCGGGGGTTGTGATAACCCGGGCCCTCCACCTGCAAGGTGGTGTGCTCCAGGCCGAAGCGCTCCCTCAGCACCTCCTCCAGCTCCCAGATGAGGCAGTCCCGGTCCTGGCGGTCGGTAACCACAACATGGGCGCTCAAGGCATAGAGCCCGCTGGCGATGGTCCAGATGTGCAGGTCATGGATGTCGGCCACCCCGGGGTGGGCACGCAGGGCGGCTTCCACTTCCTCCAGTTCCAGGTGCCGGGGCGTGGCCTCCATGAGGATGTCCGCCGCCTCCAGGACCAGGCGGCCGCTCCCCACGACAATCAGGACCGCCACCACCACCGCCGCCAGGGGGTCAAACCAATACCAGCCCCGCCAGAGGATGGCCAGGGCCGCAGCCATGGCGGCCACCGAGCCCAGGGAGTCGGCGGCCAGATGCAGGAAGGCGGAGCGCAGGTGCAGGCCTCGCTCCCGGGTGGGATAGAGCACCCAGGCTCCCAAAAGGTTGACCCCCAGGCCCAAAGTGGCGATGATGAGGAGGGGCAGGCTCTTCACTTCCGGGGGAGCGAAAAAGCGGGCGTGGGCCTCGAAGAGGATATAGCCTGCCATGGCCCACAGGGCCAGGCCGTTGATCAGAGCCGCCAGGATCTCCAGGCGATGGTAGCCGTAGGTCTTTTTGGCGGTGGGGGGGCGGCTGGCGAAGTGCAGGGCCAGAAGACTCAGGCCCAGGGCGGCCACGTCGCTGAACATGTGCCCGGCATCGGCCAGCAAGGCCAGACTGTTGGTGAGGTAGGCCCCCACCAGCTCGGCCACAAAAAAAGCGGCCTGGGTGAGGAAGGTAAAGAGCAGGCGCCGCCGGCTGCTAATGTAACGATGATCGTGGATGTGGGGATGACAGGGGGGTGGCAGGCCCTCGCTCATGCCAGGTCCATCTCGATGTCCACGATGAGATAGGCCCGGCGGCCCCCCGGGGTGTGGAGCTCCACCCGCTCGCCCCTCAGGCGCCCCATGAGCGCCTGCCCCAGAGGCGAGCCGATGGAGAGGCGGCCGTTTTGGGGGTCGGCCTCCACCGGCCCCACCAGGCGATAGCGCACCTCCTCGCCGTTGGCCAGGTTGCGGATGCTGACGGTGGAGTTGAAGCGCACCCGGTCCGGCGGCAGGTTGCTCCCCACCAGCACCTCGGCGTTGGCCAGGATGCGCTTGAGCTCCTGGATGCGGGCGTCCACCCACTGGCGCCGGGCCAGGGTGTGCTGCAGGTCCCAGCCGGGCTCGGCCAAGCCGTCCTGGGCGCCCTCCAGGATCTCCTGGAGCAGGCGGGGGCGTTCCACCCGGCTCAGGAGGTCCAGTTCGCGCACCAGCTTCTCATACCCGGTGCGGGTGAGGAGGATTTTTTCTTCCGGTGCCATCATACCAGGGCTCACTGGCCCCGCTAAGGTATTTTTACCGGAAAAGGCCGGGCCGGTCAACGGCGTCGGCGGGGCGTCGGCCGGCCAGGGAGAGCGGATGTTCCTGCGCCTGACCCCTCAGCTCTGCCTGCGCACCCGGCTTCGGCCCTATGTGGCCCGGCCGGGGGAGCTGGTCCTGGTGCTGGAGGCGGCCCGGGTCTTTCCCCCGGGGCACCCCACCACCCGCATGTGCCTGGAGCTGCTGGCCGAGCTGGTGCCGGCCCTGCAGCCCCGGGCCTTTGTGGATGTGGGCACCGGCTCGGGGGTGCTCGCCCTGGCCGCCGCGGCTCTGGGGGCCAGGCGGGTCATCGGGGTGGACCCCTGCCCCCGGGCGGTGCGGCTCACCCGGGCCAACGCCCGGCGCAATAGCCTGGAGGAAGTGATCCAGGTCATCCGGGGAACGGCTTCCTGCTTGAGGGGCCCCTTTCCCTTGCTCGCCGCCAATCTGCCCTTTGCCGTGCTGGCCGCCGAAGCCGGGACTCTCAGCCGCCTGGCCGCCCCGGAGGCGGTCCTTGTCCTGTCGGGCTTCCGGGACGTGCAGGAAGAGGAGCTTTGGGCCCGGTTCGGGCCCGGGGGCTGGCAGCTCGCGGTCCGGCGGGCAGTGGACGACTGGCCCTTGGTCCTGCCGCCGGAGGGCAGCTTCACCTGGGTGGCCTGGGTCCTCAGCCGGTCTGGAGGGCCGCCAGGGGACTCCCTCTGACAGCTCTTAAGAGGGGGCTGAGGTGACGGGTGCAGGGGCAGGGGTTCACAGACCGCTGCCCTTTGCCCAGGAGCCATTTAAAGCAGGTCCAATTCTCCCGCCAAAGCTGCCAATTCACTAAGGAGGACTCGATGGAATACGCCCAAGGGACCCTGGGCCGCGTCTTTGTGGTGCGGCTTAACGACGGCGAGCGCTTGCCTGAGGCCCTGGAGACCTTCGCCCGGGAGCAGGAAATCCGGGAGGCCCTGGTAATCTTCATCGGCGGCGCCAAAAGCGGCAGCCGCCTGGTGGTGGGCCCGGATGCCCACCGCCCCGAGGCCATTGTGCCCCTCGTCCATACCCTGGCCGGCATCCAGGAAGTGGCGGGGGTGGGCACCCTCTTCCCCAACGAAGAGGGAGAGCCGGTGCTGCATCTCCATGCCGCCTGCGGCCGGGAGGGCGGCGCCACCGTGGGCTGCACCCGGGCGGGGGTGGAGGTCTGGCTGGTGGGGGAAGTGATCATCCTGGAGCTTCTGGGCACCGGCGGGGTCCGGCGTCCCGAGCCCCCCAGCGGCTTTCAGTTGCTGCGCCTGAAAACGTGAGGCCAAGAGCCGCCGAGCTTGACGGCCTCCCGACACCGCCTTATGTTTTGGGGGACCAGGGAGGCCAGGGCGGCCGCTTGGGAACTGCGCCGCGAGGCTCTCCCGTCAAGTAAGGTCCAGCTCAGCAGCAGGAGGAACTGAGATGGCGGTGCGGGTAGGGAAACCGGCTCCGGATTTTGAGGCCCCGGCTTACATCAAAGGGGAGATTAAAAAGGTGAAGCTCTCCGATTACCGGGGCAAGTTCGTCTTGCTCTATTTTTATCCCGGCGATTTCACCTTTGTCTGACCCACGGAACTGACCGCGGTCGCGGTCAAATATAAGGAGCTGCAGGCCCTGAACTGCGAGGTCCTGGCCATCAGCGTGGACAGCCCTTACACCCACAAGGTCTGGCAGGAAACCGAGCTCTCCAAGATGGTGGCGGGCGGTCTCCCCTATCCCATGCTCTCCGATCCCGGGGGCACCATCGGCCAGCTCTATGGCGTCTATGATGAGGACATCGGGGTGGACATCCGGGGACGCTTTCTCATCGACCCCGATGGGAACCTGCAGGCCATGGAGGTGCTGGCCCCGGCCATCGGCCGCAATGTGGGGGAGATGATCCGCCAGGTGAAGGCCTGCAAGCACGTGCTGGCCACCGGCGAGGCCACCCCCGCGGGCTGGGAGGAGGGGAAAAAGACTCTTAAGCCGGAGCCCGAGCTGGCCGGCCGGGTGTGTGAGATCTGGAGCCCGGAAATGGCCTTTTAAAGGCCGGGGCGACGGGGCCTCTGGCCCGAGGAGCACCGGAAAAATACCGGTCTTTCCGCCCGGCCTGGAAAAGGAGGCACCGATTCCCGGTGGCTTTTGGGTCACAGATTCCGGGCTACCTGATAGCCATCTCCGGGACCCTTGGCGCCAAAGCAGGCGTCCCAGGTCATCAGCGGGTCACAGTGCAGGCCACCGAGGGCCTGTTACTCCTGGCTCACAGATCAACACCGGTAAAATGATGAGGGCGGCTAGAAAAAGGATGGTTCGGCTCCCGGCCCTCTGGCTGGGTCTGGGAGTCATGCTGTTGATAATTGTCCCACTATGGGGAGGCCCAGCCATGGATCTGAACTGCCCTGCTTTTCCCGACGGCGGCAGAATCCCCCAAATCTACACCATGCCCGGGGCCGGCGGCCAGAACCGTTCCCTGCCCCTCATCTGGTCCAACGCTCCCACCGGCACCCGGTCTTTCGCCCTGTCGATGGTGGACCCACACCCGGTGGCCCGCAACTGGGTCCATTGGCTGGTGATCAACCTGCCGCCGGAGATCACCGCCCTGCCGGAAGGGGCCTCCGGCCGGGCCATGCCTGCCGGGGCGGTGGAGCTTCACAATTCCTGGGGCAAGCCCGGCTACGGCGGCCCCCAGCCGCCTCCGGGCACCGGGGATCACCCCTACGTCATCACCCTGTATGCCTTGAGCGTGCCTTCCCTGAACCTGAAGCCGGCCACCACCCTGGCCGAATTTGAGCGGGCCTTGGCCGGCAAGGTCCTGGAGCAGGCCAGCATCACCGGCTACTATGGGCGCTAACAGGGATGGCCCCTGGCCGGCATGGGGCGAGGGGCGGGGTGAGCACGGGAAGAGGCCGGCGCCGGCCACCGGGGTTGGCGGCAAAATCGGCCGCCGGGGCGCCCTCCTGCTGCGGCAGGCCGGCCTGAAAACCCTCGCGGCAGAATCACTTAGGAAAAAAAGCGGGACAATTCCTGCTTGAAACGGCGCACCTGGTCTTCCACCTGGAGGCGGTGGCGCTGCAGAATGGCCTCCCGGATCTTGCGCACCATTTCGTCCAGACTCAAGGGCTTGACCACCACCTCGGTCTGCTCGAAGTAAGAGTAGGAGAAGGATTGCGCCCGGCGGTTCAGCATCAGGATGATGCGGACCCCGGGGAAGCGCTCCTTTATGCTCTCGATGAGTTTCTGCGCCTCGGGGTGGTTCAGATCCGTGATCACCAGATCGAACTTCTCCGTCTGGATGATCTCGGAGGCCTCGGGGATCGACGACGCCAGCCGGAATTCCTGAATTCCCAGAAGCTTGAAGACCTGGGCCAGAAAATCCCGGCACCAGTCGTCGGCATCCACCACCAGAATCCGGCCCCGGATCTGCGGGTTCCTGCTGTCCATCCGGCTGCCTCCTCATCAGGGTGGCGTCGGGGCAATGAAGGTGCGGAGGAAACCGTCAAAGGCCCAGTCTGGGGGCGCTGACCTGCCGGGCCTCCCACCTGGGTCTTTGGGCCTCCCCCCTGCCCCCATATTGTATTGTAAGCGGGGCCAGGGGGCAAGAGGAAGCCGGCGGGCCATGGCGCCCCTCTCCCGGCCCTTTCCGGCGCCGACCTTGCTCCTCGCGGGTCTCTCAGTTCCCCCCCTCCACGTGCTCCTCAGTCAGGTTCCGGGGTCGGACAAAGCGGTGCAGGTGGAGAGACCTGCAGGCCACAGGCTCAGGTCCGCTGGTCCTCCGGGCAAGGCGTCTGCTCAGAGTGAGCCCCAGCCAAATATAATGGCCGGGAGGGGGAGGCCCGGCCATGTGCGGAGAAAGGAGAAATTGGTATGGGATTTCGGGGGTAACCTTTGCATGATGTAGATGCAGGAAAGATGCCAGAAGGTGGCCTCAGATTATCTTATTGAAATAAGCTGACTTTTTCTTCTCCCCTCCAGGGGCTGGTGCCCGAGTGGTTCAATTTTTTATACCAGCGTCCCCCCCACACCGGGAGTGCCGGCCTCCAGTTCCCTCCCCCCGTGGTTATCTGCCCGGTTCAAAAAACTTTCCGGTAACCCGGGAGGGCAAAAAATTTTTACTATGCCGCCAGCAACAGCCGGGCGGTCTGGAGCACCCTGGGAAGACTCAGCGTCTTCAGGTCGCCGGTGGGCGCCTGGAGCACCGTGACCGTCTGGTGGGGAGGAGCCCACACCCTTGGGTCGGTGGGGCCGAACAGGGCCAGCACCTGACTGGCTCCGGCCGCCGCCGCCAAATGCGTGAGGCCGCTGTCGTTGCCCAGATAGAGCCGGGCCCGGGCCAACACCCGGGCCACCTCCGGCAAAGGGCGCCCATGCAGCAGGTAATGGCCCTGGGCCTGGGCCAGCCCGGCCAGATACGGCTGCCAGGCCGCCTCCGCCGGCCCCGTCACCCAGACCACCGGGAAAGGGTATTCCCAGGAGAGGGCCCGCATGACCTCGTAGTAGTGGGCCAGGGGCCAGTTCTTGGCCGGGCTGCCGCTCCCCGGGGCCGCCACCAGAAACTCCCCCTCCCGGGGCAGCTCCGGCGGCCAGGGCCCGTCTTCCTGCCATGCAAGGTGAAAAGGCCGGGCACCGTCCTGAATTCCCAGGGCCGCCAGGTGTCGTAGCTGGCGGCGGCCCAGGGGCTCCCTTTCTTCCCCGGGGGCGCTGGGGACCCAGACCACCTGGGCCACCCCCGCTTCCCGGAGGCGCCGGGCCAGGGTGTCCGGTGGCCGGGGTCGGAAGACCACCGCCAGGTCCACATCCTCCAGACGTCGCCGCAGCCCCGAAGGTATGGGGCCGTCCTCTGCGTGCACCCAGGCCCACAGGGCCTCATGGCCGTCCCAGATCACCTCCAGGCCCAGGGTGGGGGCCAGGAGGCGCCAGCGTTCCGGATGCCCCACCGCCGCCAGCCGGGCGCTGGGGAAGCGCCGTCTCAGAGCCATCAGGGCCGGCCCGGCCAGGATGAGATCCCCCAATGCCCCCTGATGCCAGAACAGAACCTTTTCCGGAATTGCAGCCATGAGCTGTGATTATTTTTTGGAAATGGAAGAGGTTGGGAGATTCCCCAAAAATCTTTTAATAAATTTCACCCTCGATATTTTAAATATGTCAGGACTTTTCCGTCCCAGGGCGGCGGAGTCTCAGCCCCCGGTGGGCGGGGATGGTATCCAGGAGGGCAAAGGGGGTGGCCACGGCGCTGATGGGCTCCCCCACCTGCAGGATGGCGGTCTCACTCACCGGCCCCAGGTAGCCGTCAGCCCGGGCCAGATAACTCACCCGCCAGGGATCGAGCCCCATCACCCGGGCACAGGTGGCGTCCACCGCCGGGAGATTGCGCCCCACCACCAGCACCCCCGCGGCCTTGGGGGGACCCATGATGGGGCCGTCCCCCTCCATGCCCACAATGCCGTCCACGATGGCGAAGTGCGGCCGCACCGTGGCGGTGACATCCAGGATGCACTGGGGGATGCCGGCCCAATGCAGGACATTTTTGGGCCAGCCATAGTAACTCCCGGGAAGCACCCCGAAGAGATTTTTCATGGACAGGGTCACCCCGGCCCAATGGTGGGTCTTGAGCTTGGCCACCGAGACAATGACGTCGGCTGCCAGCACACTCACCGGCAGGGTGAGATGCTTCAGCCGGGACCAGCCGCCGGCATTTTGCACCGGCACCCCGTCTTCGTAGTTGAGGTCCATGAAGGCCAGCCGCTCGGTCCGCAGCATCTCGGCGTAGCCCGATTGCTCCAGGACGAGATGGGTATCTCGCAGATGTCCGGGGCCTTCGGCCACCACCACCTCCTGGGCCCCCAGGCGCCGGAAGGCCTCCGCCGCCGCCCGGATGACCGCCGGATGGGTGTTGATCTGGGGTTTGCCCACCGCCGTCTCCACCAGGTTCGGCTTGAGGAGCACCCGGCGGCCCTGCACCTCTTCGACCCGCAGCCCCACCTCCTTAAAGCCCGCCATCAAAAGCCCGGTGAGGTCCAGGTCATAGCCGGAAGCCCGGCCGATGAAGACCCGTTCCGTCCAGGCTTGTCGCCGCTGTCGTTGCCAGAGGGAGTATCCCGACCACGCCAGGGCGGCGCCCCCCAGGGTGCCCAGAACAAAGGCGCGGCGGCTCAATGTCATGATGGATCTCCTTCCCGCCGGGGGGCTGCGGCCCGAGGGGGCAACAGGCCCCCTTCAGGGCAGAAAGCCAGCGTCAGCACCGCCAGGGATTCCATATCAAAGGGCACCACCTCCTGGCGGCGCAGGCAGTCAGCCAGCCAGGGGAGGCTCTCCGGCGGCCTCTCCCCCCAGGCCGTCAGCCCCAGGAGGCTCCAGCCCAGGGACTTGGGCGTCCGGAGGGCGGAAACGTGTCGCTGCAGATAGTCCAGGCTGGCGGCCACCTGGGCGCGGGGCACCAGCTGGGCCAGGGCGGTGAGGGCCACCCCGGTGCTGTCCGGCAGCGGCTGCAAAGTGACTCCAAAGACCCGGGTGTTGCCGTAATTCCAGCCGCCCCCGGGAAGCTGTCGGTCCAGGAGCAGTCGTTGGGCCTCCCGGGACCGGAAATGATCCCCGTGTCGGTGGATTCTCAAGGCCAAAAGGGCTAAGGCGGTGGGTTCCACCCAGGAGTGGGTGTCCGCGATCCAGGGCCACCCGGGAATGGCCGTGTCATGGTCGGCGGGATCGTCGGACTTCTTGGGAAAGTGTTTGCCGGTGGTGGCCAGAAGAAACCCCACCGCCCGGCGGCTGGCGGCCTCAAAGTCCGGCAGGCCCTGCCAGGCCAGCACCGCCACCGGGGTGGGGAAGAAGGCCTCCGGATGCTGCGGGGTTACCGGGACACGGCCATCGGGGAGCTGGGCCGCCGCCAGCCGGGCTGCGCCGGCCTGCCAGAGCTCGGGCTCCACCCCGGCCTGGCGTAAAGCCAGAACCGCCCAAGCCGTGGCGTCGCCGCGACAGCCGCCCCGTACCCCGCTCCGGAAACCCCCTTCCGGGAGGGCCCGCTCCCGGATGGACCGCACCGCCTCGCCCAGCATCAGCACCCTCCGCCGTTATTATGGCAGGGGAGCCTCTGACTGGCAAGGCGGAGCCGGGCCGGCTCCTGTCGGGGATGGACTGGGCAACCGACACCAAAGCCTTTTGGCGAGGCGAGGGATATGGGTTGGAGAGGCCGCCGCCCCTCGGTCTCCTTTAGGCTGTCTGCACCAGCCACCCTTTACCCCCGGGCAGTGGTGCTCCGGACGGCCAGTTTCTGCCCGGTGCGGGTGCTGAGGCGCTCCGGCGACGCGCCGGCCAGGAGGGCCTGCACTTCGTCATACAGGCGGCGGTTGATCTCCTCCGGCGGCGTCTCGCCGGTGAGCACCGCCATGATCTGATGGGCGATCTCCGGCTCCGTGCCCAGCTCGGCCAGCAGCCCGGCCGCCTCTTCCCGGGGCACCTCCGCCAGCAGCACGGCGGCAAACACCACCTTGGGGTCCCCCCCTTCCGCTTTGAGGAGGTCGGTGGCCAGCGCCAGGGCCTGCTCCAGCCGGGGGGCGGCCTCCGGCCCCAGGCGGGCGCTCACCCGCTCTTTCAGGCGCTCCCGGAAGGTGGCCATGGCCCGGCGCTCCGCCATCAGCTCCGGCACACATTTGTCCGCATACTGGCAGTATTCGGCGCAGCCCAGCTCGATTTTGGGGTTATAGAAGAGATGCCCGCACCAGGCGCAACGCCGCCGGGTGTCATCCTTGAAAAACTCGATCTCGGCGCCGCACTTGGGGCATTCCACCGTAAAAATATCGTCCGCCTTCCAGAAGCGGGTGTCCTGGCCGGGACATTTCACCTGTTCCATGCCGCCCTCCTTACGCCGCCTTGACCCGCTGCTGCTGCACCACCTGGCCGGTGGGGCTCAGGGTGCAGATGGTGACCGGCAGGCGCTTGCCCGATCCCTTCAGGGCCTCCCGCACCACCTGGATAAGCCCCTGGCAGCAGGGCACCTCCATATTGACGATGGTGATGCCGGTGAGGTCATTTTGCTTTAAGATTTCCGTGAGTTTGGCGGCCTGCTCGCTTAGGTCCTCAAACTTGGGGCAACCGCAGACCACCGCCCGGCCGGCGAGATACCGGGCATGGAAATCCCCGGCGGCAAAGGCGCTGCAGTCCGCCGCCACCAGGAGCTCCGCCCCCTTGAGAAAGGGCGCCTGAGGGGAGACCAGCTTCAGCTTCACTGGCCAGTGGCTCAGAGCCGAAGCCCCGGCTCCCGGGGTTCCCTGGGGCACAAACTGCTGCATGCGGCTCCCCGGGCAGACAAAGACCGGCTCCCCGGCCTCGGCCGGCTCCGGGTGGTGCCCCTCCGCCCCCGGGGCCGGGCCGACGAACTCCTCCGCCTCCCGTTCCTCGACGATGAGGGCGCCCTGGGGGCAGGCCCCCAGGCAGGCCCCCAACCCGTCGCAATATTTCTCCGCCACCAGCACGGCCTTGCCCTCGATGATCTGCAGGGCGCCCTCGGCACAGGAGGGCACGCAGAGGCCGCAGCCGTCGCATTTTTCCTGATCGATGCGAATGATCTGCCGTGTGGCCATGTCGTCTCCTTTTTGCCACCCGGGAGCGTTTCCTGACCCGCCCATGGGTCTCCAGGGCTCCGGGGGCGCGTCTCTTAATTTTCATGATAACCACAAATACGGCGGGCACCCTGACGTAAGTCAAGGAGAGGGAAATTATTATCGGACCGGGGCGGATTTCAGGCGGAGGAGCACTTCGGCCAGGTGATGGAAGGTGAGGGGGAGATTTTCCCGGGCGGCCAGGGGCTGGAGGTGCAGGAAACAGCCCCAGTCCGGGGAGATGAGGCCGGTGGCGCCGGTGGCCAAGGCGGCCTCCAGATACGCCCGGCCGATCTCGGCGGCAAGCGCCGGGTGCTGGCGGTGAAAGACCCCCCCGAAGCCGCAGCAGGCATAAAAAGGGGACACCTCCATGACTGACAGATCCTGCACCTGGGAAAGCAGACGACGGGCGTGGGAGAGCACCCCCAACTGCCTGGCCTTGCAGGAGCGGTGCAGGGCCAATGCGCCAGGGTATTGCGGCTTCCAGGGGAGGGGACCCATGCCTGCCAGAAACTCCCCCAGCTCCGAGGTGCGGGCCGCCAGGTCCCGGGCCAGCCGGGTTTCGGCCCGGGTCTCCGCCAGCCGGGGATAATGCCGCCGCACCATCAGGGTGCAGGAGGCGCTGGGGCAGATGATCACCTCCGCGCCGCCGAAGACCCGGAAAAAGTGACGCATCAGCCGCCGGGCGGCGGGGAGGTTGCCGGCGGTGAGGGCGAACTGGCCGCAGCAGGTCTGCTCCTCGGGGTAGTGCCAGGAGATTCCCAGGCCGTTCAGGAGCCGGGCCACCGCCAGGCCCACGTCCGGGGCCCATTGATCCACCACGCAGGGGAGAAAGAGTGCCAGGCGCATAGCACGGGGGTGGGGTGGGTGAGGTGCCGGAAGCCCAGGCAGGGCTTAAAGAGCTTGGGGCCTGCCCACCCGCCTTGACATTATGCGGGGTCGTTTCCTAAAATGAAAGAAATTTGTGCTTCTTCAGGGAGTTGACCCTACGTCCCATGCCCACTTCCCCCCCTGACTTCCCGGCCCAGATCCTGGTGGTGGACGATGACAAGGCCATGCGGGAGGCTTGCTGCCAGATCCTGGCCCGGCAGGGGTTCCAGGTGGAGGCCGCCGCCGACGCCCGCCAGGGTCTGGCCCTCCTGGAGGACCGCTCCTTTGACGTCATCCTCTTGGACCTGGTGATGCCGGATGTGGACGGCCTGGAGGCCTTAAAGCGCATCAAGGCCCTGGACAGCACCTGCGAAGTCATCATCATCAGCGGCTACGGCACCATCCCCTCGGCGGTGGAGGCCATCAAAACCGGGGCCTTCCATTTCCTCTCCAAGCCCTTCGCCCCTGATGATCTTCGCCACCTGGTGGCCCGGGCTCTGGAAAAACGCCGCCTCAACCTGGAAAACCTGGCCCTGCGCCAGGAATTGAAAAGCCATGAGGACCGGGGGGAGATCATCTATCAGAGCCCGGCCATGGCCCGGGTCATGGAGATGGTGGCCCGGGTGGCGGCCACCGACAGCACCGTGCTCCTCACCGGGGAATCCGGCACCGGCAAGGGGCTGGTGGCCCACCAGATCCACCAGTTAAGCCGCCGGGCGAGACGGCCATTCATCACCGTGGACTGCGGCACCCTGGTGGAGACCCTCTTTGAAAGCGAGCTCTTCGGCCACGTCAAGGGCGCCTTCACCGGCGCCGACGCCAACAAGATCGGCAAATTCGAGCTGGCCCAGCACGGCACCCTCTTTTTCGACGAGATCAGCAACATCAGCCTGGAGGTGCAGGCCAAGCTGCTCCGGGCGGTGGAGGAGCGCAAGGTCTGCAAGGTGGGCAGCCACCGGGTCATCACTGTGGATGTGCGCATCATCGCCGCCACCAACAAGGACCTGACCCAGGCCATCCAGGAGGGCACCTTCCGGGGGGACCTCTTCTACCGCCTCAATGTGGTGAACCTGCACCTGCCCCCCTTACGGGAGCGCAAAGAAGACATCCCCCTCTTGGCCCGGCACTTTCTCACCAAATACACTCAACGGCTGCGTAAACCCATTCGGGGCATCTCGCCGGAAGTCCTGGAAATCCTGGTGCAGCATGACTGGCCGGGGAACGTCCGGGAGCTGGAAAACACCATCGAGCGCCTGGTGGTGCTGAGCACCGGCCCGGAGCTGGAGCTGACGGACCTGTCCTTTGCCGGCTTCTTCCAGGTCCCCACTCCGGATCGCCCCCTTTTGGCCCTCAGGGACCTGGAGCGGGAGCACATCCGCCGCATCCTCCAGCGTTTTCCCCATAACAAGAGCGAAGTGGCCCGGGTGCTGGGCATCGACCGCAAGACCCTGCGGGAAAAGCTCCGGCGCTATAACCTGGAATCCTGAGCCTGCCTCCCCCCTCATTCTGGCGGCACGCCCCCTCTTTGGGTGACCTTCCTCATTAACCCTACCCGGACAGCCCGCCTTGCATTGCCGCCAGATATGCTTATGTTCAAATCAGGTGGAAAACCTTTCCACTGCACTCCTTCCTGAAGGAGGCCCGCCATGGCACTGGAATTGAACGACAAGGAAAAAGAGATTCTGAAACACGCCCTGGAAGTGTACTTGAGCGACCTGCGGGAGGAGATCGTCAAAACCGAGGCCCATCAGTGGAAGCGGCCGCTCCATGAGGAGGAGGAGGTCATCAAGAAGATCATCGCCGCTCTGTCCTAAGCTTCGCTCTATTTATCGGTTCTTCTCCTGAGGCTCTTTGCACCAGGCCCTGAGAGGGGCCTGTTGCGTTTCAGCCCCCGAGTCCTCCCAAGCGTCGGCCTCCCAGATCCGCCCCGACTTGACCACGTTCCCTTGACTTCTTACCTTGGGAAGAAACCGGGACCGGCAGGGTCCCGATTCGGGAGGTTGCCATGGCCGCACTGAAGGCCGTCAAGGCCTGGGCGGTGAGTCTGGACCCCTCCGGCCTCATCGAGATGTCCGAGGAATACGGCCCCGACGCCCTGGAGTTCTTAAACGAGAACCTGGCCAAGGGGGATTATCAGGTCCTCAGCCGGGACACCCAGGGCTATGAGGGGGACATGATCATCGACTTTCCGGTGAGCGGCGGGGAGTCCTACCGGGCCCTGGTTCTTGTGGCGAAATGAGGTCCCGGCCGTAGAGGCGCCAGAGCTCCTGGCCCTCCTCCAGGCTGGTGTGGCCCTGGAAGTTGAAGGGCACCCGGACGAGGCCCGCCATCACCTGCCCCAGGCGGATGCCGCCGCTTAAGCGGTAGCTCACCCGCTGCCGCTGCAGCAGCCGGGGCGCCAGGCTCAGGGCGGCGGGGAGGTCCACCATGACCGGAAACTCCACCGTGGCCTGCCCCAAGGCCGGCAGGTGCACCGGCCGGGAGCCGGCTCCCCGGGCCACGCTTCGCCCTTCCAGCCACAGGTCGTAATCATAGCCGTGCACGTCCAGGGGCACCCGGTTGGGGTTAGTGAGCCTGAGCACCGCAAAGACGGGCAGCCGGCCGCCCTGGGGAAGGCCCAGCATGACTCCTTCCACCTCCACCCGGGGGGCTTCGATCTCCCCCTTGGCCAACTGCTGCAACCCGCAGCCTGCCACGACCACCAGCAGCCAAAATCCGGCCCCCAAGGCGAGGCCGGCTGTGAGACGGTTCATACACCTCATCCAGATTTTCCCCCCTGACCCCGGCAGCGGGGCCTCCCTTGTCTCTCTCAATAGATTTTGTCTTGACACGACCGTTAACCTCCCTTGTAAAATAGACCATTCCTGAACGTCACAAGTTCCAGGCTACGCCCAGAGGAGGGGCCGGCATGCGGACGGTGATCATCGCGGCAGTGGTCCTGGGTGTCATGGTATTGGCCGGTCTCTTTGCCGCCTTCGGTCCCCCCGGGCTCTATGCCAAATCCGAAACCCCGGAGTTCTGCGCCGGCTGCCACAACATGGCGCCGCAATACGAGGCCTGGTTCCACGTGGGGGCCCACCGGGGCATCAAATGTGTGGATTGCCACCTGCCCAATGAGAATTTCCCCCTCCATCTGACCTGGAAGTCCATCACCGGGATGCGGGACCTGATGGAGTGGCACCTGGGGCTGGTCTCCGAGGACCCCAAGGCTTCGGAGCGCACCAAGACCTGGATCCAGGCCAACTGCCAGCGTTGCCACGGGGAGATCATGGCCCGGGTGAACGAAGACCGCTGGTGCTGGACCTGCCACCGACAATTTCAGCACAAAACCACCGGGGCCGTCGTGGCCCAGATTCCTTGACCAGGAGCGGGAGGGCGTCGCGCATGAAACGGAAGATGGTGCTCAGTGTCTTGGTGCTGGCCTCATTTCTGGGGGCCTTGGTCTTCTCCCTCTCCTGTGCGCCCCCCAAACCGGAGCCGGTGAAGACCGGCACCATCCCCGACGGCGAGATCAACCCGGCGGTCTGGGGCCAGGTCTATCCCTTGGAATATGATCGCTGGAAGATGACCAAGGACCCCAAGCCCGCCGGCTTGAGCAAATACAAGCGGGGCTACGACACCGACAAGGTGGTTTACGACAAACTGAGCCAGTTCCCTTACCTGGCCCTGCTCTACCACGGCTGGGGTTTCGGTATCGAATACAACGAGCCCCGGGGCCATTACTACATGGTCATCGACCAGCTGGAGATCGACCCCTCCCGGCTGGGGGCCGGCGGGGTCTGCCTGAGCTGCAAGTCCCCCTACGCCAGGATTCTGGAGGAGAAGCTGGGGCCCGAGTACTTCAAGATGAAGTACATCGACGCCCACGCCATGATCCCCAAGGAATTCCAGGAGCTGGGGGTGGCCTGCATCGAGTGCCACGACAACAAGACCATGAACCTGCGCCTCTACCACCCCGCGGCCCTGAAATCCTTCCCCTTCATCGGGCTGGACCCGGCCAAGCTCAGCCGCCAGGAGCTGCGTTCGGCAGTCTGCGGCCAGTGCCACGTCACCTACATCATCCCCCGGGACCAGGACATGAAATCCATGGACCTCTTCTTCCCCTGGCAGGGCAGCAAACCCGGGGACATCTCCATTGAGAACATCATCAAGGTGATCAAAAAGGAGCCCGGCTACTACCAGAGCGACTGGGGCACCGGGGAGTGGGTCCAGAAGGTGACGGGCTTCAAGGTGGCCTTTATCCGCCATCCGGAGTATGAATTTTACACCAAAAACAGCGTGCATTACCAGGCAGGGGTGGCCTGCGCCGACTGCCACATGCCCTATATCCGGGTGGGGGCCAACAAGATCTCCGATCACGACGTCACCAGCCCCTTGAAGACCAACATGCGGGCCTGCCAGCAGTGCCACACCGAATCGCCCCAGTGGCTCAAGGACCGGGTCATCGCCCACCAGGACCGCACTGTGTCCCTGATGCTGCGCTCGGGCTACGCCACCGCGGTGGCGGCCAAGCTCTTTGAGAAGGTGCACGCCGCCCAGAAAGAAGGCAAGCAGATCGATCAGAAGCTCTACGACCAGGCCAAGGATCTCTATCTGGAGGCCTTATATCGGGTGATTTACCTCAACGCCGAAAACTCGGTGGGCTTCCACAACCCCAGCGAGGCCGGCCGCATCCTGGGTGACGCCCTGGCCTTTGCCGGCCGGAGCGAGGCCCTTTTGCGCCAGGCCCTGGCTCAGGCGGGGGTAACAGTGCCCCCGGTCGTCAACCTGGAGCTGGAAAAATACCTCAACAACCGGGGCAAAAAGCCCCTCAACTTCCAGCCGGCGCAACTCGTTCCGGATCCCTACGGGCTGCAGGAGAAGCTGACGCCCGCCGCCTCCCTGGGGATACCCGCCGGCCCGGCGCCGAAATAGTGATTCCATGAGGGAAGTGCCGGGGGAGGAGTAGCTATCCTGCCCTCCCCTTGTAATCCCTTCCAACAGCCTTTAGGGGGTTGGGGGAGAGGGCGCGGGAGAAGGGGCAGGGGGGCCACGGCCCCTGACCCTCTCCCCCAAGAAATCCGGCGCTTTCAGGGAGCTTCGGACCTCATGTCCGGGCTCCTTTTTCAGTTGACCGGGCCAAGGCCCCTGATTAAGCTGTTCCTATTCCGACCTGATTCCCATGCAAGAGAGGTGAACCATGCCCCGCACCCTGTTGGCAGGCCTGCTGATCCTGGCCCTGGCCGCCGGCCTGGCCCTGGCGCAAAATCCCCCTGACTTGGCGGCCCAGGGCAAAAAGCTCTATGAGGACAACTGCGCCGACTGCCATCGCTCAAGCGGCGAGGGCCTGCCGGTGAAATTCCCCGCCCTCAAAGGCAGTGCTTTTGTTCAGGGCGACCCCGAGCCGGTGATTGAGATTTTGCTCAACGGCCGCCGGGGAAAGCTGGGCCGCATGCCCGCCTGGCGGGAGCACTTTAACGACCAGGAAATCGCCGCAGTGGCCACCTATATCCGCAGCGCCTGGGGGAACAAGGCGCCGGCGGTCACCCCCGAGAGTGTGGCCGCGGCCCGGAAGAAAAAGTAAACCGCCAAGGAGGGTAAGGGGCGATTCCGCCCCCGCCAGAGGCCGGACGGCGTCGCTTTTTAGGCGGGATTTCCGGGATCACCCCTCCCCCCAGAGCCGCAGTTGCCGGGGCGCCGCCTCCTGCCGCGGCGCCCTGTTCCCTTTCTCCCCGCCCGCCTCCACCCCGTATAACCCCTCCTCCACCTCCCGCACCGCCCGCTCCAGGAGCTCTAGGTAGAAGGCCGCGTCATAATCCTCCAGGCCCTCCAGGAAGGGCGCCGCCGCCACCCGCAGCTCCTTGGGGCCGCTTTTGGGTTCCCGATGCACATAGCGCACCTTTTCCCCCGGCGCCAGGGTGATGCCCGCCGCCTGCAGCTGCCGGGCCGCCAGGGCCACCGCGGTCTCCACCTTGAAGTCCTCCGGCGCCTGGGAGAGCACCCGGGTGATGACCAGCTCCTGGGGCAAAAGCCCTCCCTCCTTCAGGCGCTGGCGAAAGCCCTCCGCCACCTCCCGCAGGCGCGGCCGCAACGCCGCCAGCTCCGCGGGAGTGCCGGCCCCAGCCGCCAGCGCCAGCAAAGCCTCCTGGGCCCGCCGGATGATCGGGGGCGTATCCCGCCGGCGGCAATAAAGCCCCCGCACCTTGAGGCTGCCGTCTTCAAAGACCCCGAAATACCTCGTGGCCACCGGCCGCTGGGGCTCCTGCCGGGAAGGCAGAAACGCCAGCCAGCGATAGACCCCCTCCAGGGCCATGCTCACCCCGGTGGCCCGGCTGATCTCCCGACAGAGCCCCTCCAGCTCCGCCCGAGTCATCCCCGGCTTCGCAATCCACAGACAGTCCGTCAGCCCATGCAACACCCGGAAGCCCGCCGCCTCGACCATCTCCTTGGCGGTGAGCAGCTTGTCCCGGCCATGGGCCGTCACCGCCTCATGGGCCTCAATGCGCCCGAAACGGGCATTCTTGTAGCCCAGATAGCCAAAACAGGTGACCAGCATCCACTTCAAGGCATTCTGCCGCTCCCGATACGACCCCGCCCACTCCGGCTCCACCTCCCGGGCCCGGACCTTCAACCGGGCCCGCAACTCCAACAACGGCCTCAGCGTCCGGGGCACCAACCCCTCCCGCCGCCCACACAACCGATAACCGGCCTCAGGGACGGAAGCGTGGGGGCAGGGGCCAGGGACCTGAGGTCCCTGCCCCTCCCCCCACACCCCCCTCCCCAACCCGCTGACGGGGTTGGCCGGAGTCGGTGCCGACGGCACCGGCTCCGGCCGAGCTCTGCCCCCCATACGGGATTGGGGGAGGGGGGGTGGGGGAGGGGGTAAGGGGCGGCGCCCCTTAGCCCCCTCCCCCACACAGCACCCACAATTCACCGTTTCGGGGGAGATGTTGTGGGTGGTCATGATGGTGGGGTACATGGAGGCGAAGTCCAGTTCCGCCACCTGCCAGTGGAGGCCGATGGGGGGCATGAAGGTGAGGCCGCCTTTGTCGGTGGTGAGGAGGTCGCCCGCGGTTTTGAAGTCTTCCGGGGTGCCTTTGCGCCAGGGGATGAGGATGTGGTCGGCCACGGCCCGGGCCAGTTGCATGGAGGTGATGAGGGTCCCGGGGCTGGCCCGGGCGGCGCTCTGTAAAGGCATCTGGCCCAGGCGGCTGATCTGCACCAGGCCGGCCAGGCCTGCCTCCCGCCAGAAGAAAGAGTTTTTCCGGTCCACGTGCCAGCGGCCGAAGAAGGGGCAGGAGGGGCCCTGATAGACGATGCGGCCGTAGGAGAAGTAGGTGCGGCCGCCCCGGATCCGGCGGGGGGGTGGGGCGGGTTCCCGGTCCCAGGGGAGGGGCCGGCGGCAGCGCCGGCTCAGGGAGAGGAGCGGCGGGATGATCTCTTCATCCCCCCAGTCGCTCACCACCAGGTCCGGGTCCACCTGGCGCAGGAGGCGGGCCAGCTCGCCCAGGGCCTGGGCCGGGCGGGCGCCTTCCAGCTCCAGGGTGCGGCCCTCCCAGGTGAGGGCCAGGTTGTTGCCCCGGGTGAGGGGGATGAGGGGGTCCCGGGTGAGAGTCAGGTGCAGGGTGACCAAGGGGGGCAGGGAGAGCTCCAGGGCGAATTGCTCCTCCAGAGGGGCCAGGTCCCGGAGGCGGCCGCCGGCCAGCTCCAGTTCATACCAGGCGCAGGGCCATATCCCTCGGGAATAGAGGTAGTAGGCGGCCACGTCCAGGTCGGCGTTGTAGATGCCGAGGTGGTCGCCCAGGCGCCCGAGCCAGGCCTGGAGGCGGGGGAGATGGGCGTAGGCCGCGAGCTCCACCCCCACCACGGGCAGCTCCGCGCCGGACCACAGATCCAGGCCGGTGGCGGCAAAGACCCGCCTGACTCCGGCCCGGCCGGCCGCGGCCCGGGCCAGCCGCCGGCGCACCGGGTCGCTGCCCCCCAGATAGAGGCGGTAATGAAATTCGTCCTCCACCCGTAAACGCTCCCCGTCCGGGGTGATGAACCACAGGATGATGCGGTCCCCCAGGGGATAGAGGTCGAAGAGCCAGCCGCGGGTCATCACGGGGTGGACTCACCCTCCTGCGCGGCCAGCCGCTCCTTCAGCTCCGCCAGGGCCTTTTCATGCTCCAGGAGCATGGCCAGGAGCATGGATTCCAGGGGCCAGGGGCTGGCGGCATACACCCCGGCCTGCAGATGGCGCCGGGCCGCCTCAAAGAGCCGGTCAAAATGCGCCTGGTCCTCTTTCCGCAATGCCCGGCGGAACTTGCGCCAGCGTTGGCGTTCCTCCTCCCACATATAGCTGTACGGCAGAACCGTCCGTCCCATGTTCGCCTCCAGGGTGAGGGAGGGGGCCAGGGATCGCAGACCCCTGCCACCTCCCTCACACTCCCTCCCCCAACCCCTTATCTACAATGAGCGACCACTTCCACCAGCTTCCACAGATGCCGGCCGAAATGGCAGTTGGCCGCGCCCCGCGGCCGCGGGGGCTGCAGAATCAGAAGGGGCGCCCGGGCCTTGGCCGCCGCCAGGGCCTGCAAGAGCTCCCCAAAAAGCCGCCGACGCTCCGTGAGCGGCACCTGATCGTCATAAAACAGACTCACCGGCCCCAGAAGCACCACCAGCGTCCCAGGCCCCAACACCCTGGGCAGCCGCTCCTTCGCCAAACGGACAAGCTGATGGCAAGTGAAGGCCCGGGCCACCAGAACCCGCTGCAACACTGCCTTCGCCCCCACCCCCCACAGCGCCGCCTGCCGCACCAGCCCATATGGATCAAAGGCCTGCACCCCATCC